>VEQL01000008.1 GCA_018883245.1 Chthoniobacterales bacterium | reverse complement strand
CGCTTAACCCGCCCATCTCGAAACGCTCCAACCACTTGTAGCCGGTCTTGGCACTAATGCCATACTCCCGGCATAGCTGCCGGAAGTTGGCCTGCGGGTTGAGCGCTTGTTGAACAAACATCACTTTCTGGTCCATCTTTTGGGTCTCTTTCCAAGGCATGAACCGATGCTCATCACATCGGCCCATCGCCGAAAAGTGTTACCCATGTTTTGAACCTATTCCGTTACCGATGTTCTGAACCTGGACCGGCTTTGCCGAGGTGAGAAGTTGGAAAGTGGGAAGGTAGGAAGGTGGGAAAGTGGGAGGTGGCTGCGCCAAAGTGGGAAGGTTGGAAGGTGGAAAAGTGGGAAGGTGGTTGGGCCAAAGCCGAATGCTTTCGCGTAGAGCACGATTGTGGCAATATAGTGCAGCTTCTCTTCGACCATTATCCGGCTCATGAGCTTCGCAGAGCGCTTTGAAGATTTGGAAATCTGGCAGCGAGCCCGGACCCTGAATCAACAGGTCTATAAGGCGTTGCAAACATGCAAGGACTACAGCTTTCGCGATCAGATGCAACGGGCAGCTCTTTCGGTGATGAATAATATCAGCGAGGGCTTCGAGAGGAGGACCAAGAAGGATTTTGCTCACTTTCTCGATTTGGCGAAAGGTTCCGCTGGCGAGGTGCGGAGCATGACATTTGCTGCCGAAGATATCGAAATTCTCAACGTGACCGCTGCACAAAGGCTTCGTGTGTCTTACGAGATGCTCTCGCGACAGATCGCAAGTTTTCAAAAACACCTTCGCGCGTAGCGCGACCTTCAAACCTTGGCACGGTCACGTTTTACCCGGCCGCTATGAAAATCATTCATCACGAGCGGAAGCGGCTGGAGTCGCATTTCAGCATCGAGCGGCTGTTTGCCGAGATCCGGAGGCACATGCCGCCGGACTGCGAGGTGGAGTCTTGTCCCGCGCCGTATGCAAGCGCCGGGTTCTTGCCTCGCTGGCGCAACGTGCGGCATGCATCGAAGCAAAAGGCGGATGTGCATCACATTGTGGGCGATTCGCATTATCTCGCATTCGGGCTGCCGCCGGAGAAGACGGTGCTGACGATCCATGATTGCGCGGCATTGGATCGTCTGACGGGATGGAAACGGGCGTTGTTGAAATATTTCTGGTTCACCGGGCCGATGCGGCGCGCCGCGGTAGTGACGACGATCTCGCAGGCAACGAAAGAGGAGTTGCGGAAATGGGTTGGTCCGTTGGCCGAAAGGGTTGTCGTCGTGCCCGATTGTGTGTTCGAAGAATTCATTTACGACCCGAAACCGTTCAACGAGCAGGCACCGGTCGTTCTGCAAGTGGGGACGAAATGGAACAAGAATGTCGAGCGGGTGGCGGAGGCGATCGCGCCCACCGGGTGCCGGTTGCATGTCATCGGTGACTTGGAACCCGAGCAAAGGTCGAAGTGCCAAGCGCTGGGCATCCCCTATTGCGCGCGAGGTGCGGTGAGTGACGAGGCACTTGTGCAGGCGTATCGGCAGTGCGATATCGTGGTGTTCGCGTCGCTTTACGAGGGCTTCGGATTGCCGATCCTCGAAGCTCAGGCCACGGGGCGGCCCGTGATCACATCGAGGATCAGTTCTCTGCCCGAAGCGGCAGGCGACGGGGCGCTGCTCGTCGATCCGTATTCGGTCGATGATATCCGGGCCGCGGTGATGCGGGTGGTCCAAGATGCGGCTTTGAGGGCCGCGTTGGTTGAGAAGGGGCTCAGGAATGCCGAGCGATTCCGCCCGGAAGTCGTCGCCGCACGATATGCGGGGATTTATCGGAAAGTTGCAGAAGAGGCTTGATTGCCGCTTATGAGTAACGACACTGAGCCGCGATTATTTGCGGTTCCTGCGCGCCGGATCTTCGCAATCTCCAATAAAAGACGACTGACGTTATGTGCGGAATTGCCGGCTGGTTCGGTTCGGGTGGGCACTGGGATGCCAATGTGTTGCGCGACGGCCTGTCGCGCCGCGGTCCAGACGGATCCGGAATTTGGCGCAGCGACAAAGCGACGCTGGTGCACACGCGTCTCGCGGTGATCGGACTCGGCGAGCGGGGAGCACAACCGATGTCGCGCGCGCCGCGCAACGGCGACGACGCTTCCGATTCGGTGCTCGTTTTCAATGGCGAGATTTACAATTACCGCGAACTGGGCCGTTCGGATGCGGAGAGCGACACAGCGGTGCTGCTCGAACTCCTGGATCTGGAAGGCGAGGCGTGCTTGCCGAGACTGGCAGGGATGTTCGCCTTCGCGTTTTACCGTCCGTCCGCAGGCGAAGCTCTGCTCGCGCGCGACGCATTCGGCATCAAGCCTCTCTATTACCGCATCGACGGTGACAATCTCGCCTTCGCCTCGGAAGCACGGCTCCTGCGCCGGCCCGGTGACGAGCCCGATGCGGGGGCTTTGCGCGATTTTTTCCTCTGGGGATCTGTGCCGGAACCTGCAACGGTGGCCAGAGAAGTCCGTCAAGTGCCTGCCGGGCATTTCCTGCGTTGGAAAAACGGACGGGCGGAAGTTGTGCGCTGGCACAAACCGGATTTGCGCCGGCACCGGACGATGCCGCGAGACGAGGCGGTGCGCCGGACGCGCGGTGCGCTCGAGGAAACGATGCTGCGTCATTTGGTCAGTGATGTGCCGGTCGGAGTATTTCTCAGCGGCGGCATCGATTCGACAACGGTGCTCGCCTTGGCCCGCCAGCAACTCGGCCCGAAGGCGGAACTGCGGACGTTCTCCATCGGATTCGAGGATCCCGAATTCGACGAGTCGGCCGTGGCACGGCGCACGGCAGAGCATTTCGGTGCGCTGCACACGGAATGGCGCATGACGCCCGGGGAGGGGGCGGAGGAAATCCGTGAATACCTTGCGACGATCGACCAGCCGACAATCGACGGCTTCAACAGTTGGTGCGTGTCCAAGCTGGCCCGGCGCGAAGGTATCAAAGTGGTGTTGTCCGGGCTGGGCGGTGACGAGTGGTTTGCGGGCTACGGAAGCTTCGCACGCGTGCCGCAGTTGCACTTCTTGCACGGGGTGCTGCCGGCACGGGTGCGGAGGTTCGTCGCCGCATGTTGCGGGAACGCGACCGCGGGCTCGCCCCGGCGGAGATTGTGCGCCTTCCTGCGCGGGGAGGGGTCTTGGCTGCAGGCCTTCCATGCCATGCGCGGCATTTTCACTTCCGAGGAAGCGGAAGAACTCGCCGGGCACTTCGCCGGCACGCGGCCGCCGCCTCCGGAGTGGAGCGAGGAATTTTTACCGGCCACGGGGCCGGAGATCGCAGGGTGGATGGAGGTCACCCGCTACATGCGGAACCAACTCCTTCGCGATAGCGATGTGTTCTCCATGGCGCAGGGCATCGAACTGCGGGTGCCTTTCGTCGATGCCAGGCTGGCCGATGCGCTGCTTGAGTTGCCGCCGGGATACCGGTTGGAAAAAGGCAAGCAACTCCTCCTGGACGCCGTGCCGGAAATCCCCGAGTGGGTGCGCAACCGCCCGAAGAAGGGATTCGTTTTTCCGTTTTCCCGATGGATGGAAAATGTCTTTGCCGAAATGCTCGAGGAGGCGCAGAAAGCTTCGCCTGTGCCGCTGGTCACCTGGTATCGCATTTGGGCTGCGGCCGTCGGAAGCCGGGCCGTCGGGAATTTCGGTCGCGCGGCTTGACACGGAAAATAGTGAAATCCGGCAATGGCCGGACGAGGCCATCCGGCCCTGCCCGAGAGGGGTGCGGCGCTTTTCTTCCGTGGCTGCGTCGCGGCGCTCGGGACTGTATCGCAGAGGATACAGCCACATCGCTTGCTCCTTGCCACAAACGAAAATCATATGCAACGCCACCGCGCCAGGTTTTGGGATAGGTTCTAGTCTCGGAGCTGGTATGACACACAGCGAGTATATCCGCTTTTTCCAAAAGCCTCGGTTGACTTTCGGTCGTATGCCGACTCCCTGGCGATTTTTGCCTGCCCATGCGCGTTCTCCACACCGTCGATAGCTTAAGATCGCAGACCGGCGGGCCGGCACGCACGGTTCCGGCTTTGGCGAAGGCGTTGGCGGAACACGGCTTGGAGGTTCACTTGTGGACGCGCGACTTGCCGGCGGATTTGGCGGCGCCGCCCGGTGTGAAACTGCACACGGGGCCGCTCGGTGACTTGCTCGGCCGCAACGGCCTCCGGCCGGATATTCTGCACGACCACGGGATCTGGCTTCGTTGCAACCACGAGGCGTGCATTCTCGCCGCGAAATCCGGCATACCGCGGATTGTCAGCCCGCGCGGCATGTTGGAACCGTGGTCTTTGCGGCACCGGCGTTGGAAAAAAAGATTCGCTTGGTGGATTTACCAGAGACGCGATTTGGCAAAGGCTGCTGTGCTGCACGCCACCGCGGATGCCGAGGCGGCACAGTTCCGGCGCTTGGGGTTGCGCAACCCTGCGAAAATTATTCCAAACGGCATCGATCTGCCCGATGCGCGTGGCGCTTCCCGAGCGAGCGATCGCAAGAGGAAGGCACTCTTCCTGGGGCGTATCCACCGCAAGAAGGGTCTTCCGCTTTTGGTGGAGGCATGGGCGGACCTGCAACCCGCCGGCTGGATGATGAGCGTCGTGGGGCCGGATGAGGATCAACATGCATCGGAGGTGAAAGAACTTCTGCGACGCAACGGTATCGCCGATTCATGGGAATTCATGGGAGAGGCGGACAATCGGGAAAAGTGGAGCCGGTATGCGGAGGCGGATTTGTTCATTCTCCCGAGCCACTCGGAAAATTTCGGCATGGTGGTCGGCGAGGCCCTGGCCGCGGGAGTTCCGGTGATCACCACCAAGGGCTGTCCGTGGGAGGGGTTGCGTTCGCACCAATGCGGTTGGTGGGTCGAGGCGACGGTCGGAGATTTGACGGCGGCGTTGCGCGAGGCCTGCGCACTTCCAGTCGATGCGCTTTCGGCGATGGGACAGCGCGGACGACGTTGGATGGAGTCCGAGTTCGGATGGAATAAGATCGCCGCAGAGATGGCGGAATTATACGAAGAGGCTTTGAAGGGTCGAAACCCGTGACATGAACATCGAGGAGAATCGCCGGAGCACAAAATACACTCCCAAGGAGTTGGCGGGGCGGTTTCTATGGGCGTTTTGCGTGCCGCTGTTCCGATGGAGTCCGCGGTTGTGCTGGGGATGGAGGCGGCTTTTGTTGCGTTTGTTCGGTGCCAAGGTCGGGCGGCAGGTCCATATTCATCCCTCGGCTCGGATTTTTATCCCGTGGAATCTGGAGATCGGCGACTGGTCGTCCGTCGGCTTCGACGCGCTGCTCTACAATCTGGGGCCGATGAAGATCGGCAAGAGCGTGACCATCTCGCAGCGGGCGCATCTGTGCGGCGGCACCCACAAATTCCGCGAGGCCTCGATGCCGCTGGTGCGCGTGACGGTCACGATCGGCGACGAAGCGTGGATCTGTGCGGATGCGTTTGTGGGCCCCGGAGTCCATGTGGGCGCCCGCGCCGTCGTGGGCGCGTGCTCGGTGGTGATGAAAGATGTCCCCGCAGACAAGATCGTTGCCGGGAATCCCGCAAGGGAACTCGGGAACCGGTGAGATCTGCAGGATGAAATTGCCCGTCACTGTCTGTATCCCCGTTCGGAACGAGGAGAAAAATCTGTCATCCTGCCTGGATTCTTTGGGTGATAATTTTGCTGCGGTTGTCGTGATCGACTCCGCCAGTGACGATGCGACGCGAGACATTGCTGACAAGGCGGGCGCTACGGTTCTCGATTTCCGCTGGGACGGAAAATTTCCCAAGAAGCGCAACTGGGCACTGCGAAATCACGTGTGGCAGACGCCGTGGGTGCTTTTTCTCGATGCAGACGAGCGGGTGACGCCGGAGTTCGTCGAGGAAATCGAGCGGGTGTTGCCCCGGACAACAAAGTCGGGGTTTTGGATCAGTTTCAACGATTGGTTCATGGGCCGTCCACTATTTCACGGTGATGTCTTTTGCAAACTGGCGCTCTTCCGTGTCGGCTCGGGGGAATACGAGCGTTTTCCCGAAGAGTGGTGGAGCGACTTGGATATGGAAGTGCACGAGCACCCCGTGCTGGAAGGTGAGATCGGGAAGATCGAGGCGCATCTCGAGCATCATGATTACCGCGGGCTGCACAGCTACATCTGGAGGCACAACGAATATTCGACATGGGAGGCGAACCGGTGCATGTGGCTGGCATCGGCGGGACCGGAGGAATGGTCGAAGCTCATTCCTCGGCAGCGTTTCAAATATCGCAACTTGGCCAAGTGGTGGTTTGCGCCACTGTATTTTGTGATCGGCTACGTCATCAAATGCGGCTTTCTCGATGGATTGGCAGGGTTGCGTTTCGCGCTGTTCAAGCGCCGCTATTTTTCCGACATCAGGCTGAAGATCCAAGAGGCGCTGAGGAACGAGACGTCGCAGGGCGAATTTTAGACCTTCGCCCTCTTGGCGGTTCCCGCGATGAAAACCCACGTATTCACAAACCGCGTGTATCCGCCGGTCGGGGGTGCGACGGGTGAATTGTTGAAGGATTTGGCCGAGGGGCTGGCGGCCGAAGGCAACAGGGTTGTTGTCATAACGAGTCGCGGGCCGGACACATTGGGCTTGCCGCACCGGGAGACGGTGAACGGCGTGGAATTGATCCGGGTCGGCTCCGCGCCATTCACGCGTGCCTCGCATTGGCGAAGGGCTCTGAGCTATGCGTTGCTCTATCCGCAATTCGCGTGGCAGGTCTGGAAACTGGGAAATGTCGATGCGGTCGTGTCGATGACTGATCCGCCGCTGCAGGTGGCCGCGGTGACGCTCGCCTCGGGTCGCTCTCGCAAACGCATCCACTGGGCGCAGGATATTTATCCGGAGCTGGCCGAGGAGTTGGGCGTGATCGAACGGGCAGGATTCGCCGCCCGCGTCCTGCGCGCTGTTTCCACTCGGGCGCTGCGCAAGCAGGATGAAGTGGTCGCGGTGGGACGATGCATGCGCGAAAAATTGATCGCCCGCGGTGTGAATGCAGGCAGCATCGACGTCATTCCGAATTGGAGTCCGGTCGGGAAGCCGTCCGACGAAGCCGTGGCCGGGATGCGCAAACGCATGGGGTGGGCCGACAAGTTCATCGTTCTATATTCGGGGAACATCGGGCTGGCTCACGATTTCGCCACCATCGTCGAAGCAGCGAAAATTTTGCGTGGCGGGCGTGTGCACATTGTGTTCGCCGGGGAAGGTCAGCGCGCCGAGGAGGTGAAGGCCGCGCTGTCGGGCATCGCAAACGTGTCGTTTGTGCCGCCGCAACCAAAGCAGGATCTGGCCGCGTTTCTCGCGGCGGCCGATCTGCATCTCGTGACAGTGAGGGAAAGTCTCGCCGGCCTCGTGGTGCCGAGCAAAATTTACGGAATCATGGCAGCAGGGCGCCCTGTTATTTATGTCGGCCCGGAAGAAAGCGAAGCCGGTCTGCTGATCGCGAAGTGCGGCGCGGGCCTTGTTTTTTGCAACGGCAATGCTGCCGGCGTTGCGTCCGCATTGGAAGAATTGGAGCGCGATCGACCCCGGGTAGCGGAAATGGGATCGATCGCGGAACAGGCAGCCGGAGAATTCACATTCGGCAAAGCGCTCGGACGTTGGAAAGAAATCTTGGGCTGAAATAAATACATTTCCCCATGCGAAGCGCGCCTGACGGCGCGCTTTTTGTTTGTCATGGTCGCAGGTCGCGAAATGCGGATTGCCGGACCGCGTCGGCCACGGCTGTCCAAAATGTCACCGGTGCTTTTGACGGTTTGACCTTCGCTTCCGAGGGCCGAGAGTGAAAACGGGCAGAAGGTGTGTTTAGCGGCCGGCGAACAGCCGCTTGCATCGGGCAAGAGCTGATTCCCTTTGCCCTTGGCTCGCGAATTGAACTGTCCGAAGGCGTTCCTCAAGAATCGGATATTCGAGCAGCCCCTCCTCGATCATTCCACGAAGGCGCCGCCGCGCGGATCACGTGCTCAAGCTGCTCTCTGGTCATGGTGGTGCGACATCAGGATGGCGGTGCGCTCGGCCGTGGTGAGTATGCCGCAGAAGGGGCTCGATTGACGAAGACGGATTGATCGTTCGTCCTCGCTTTCGAGCGCGGCGAGTATTCCGGACAAAGGGCCATCCAAAATCCCGCGCCATTCTTCGAGCGCCGGCCGAACGCTGTCATCACAAGATGCCAGCCAGTTGCCCAGAACCTGGCGCGCTTTGAGCAAAACGGAGGGATTGTTCTGCAAACGCTTTGCGATGAGCCGGTCCATTTCGAGCGATCGCGCGTCGATGACCTTGTGCGAGTTTATGCGTTTTTTTGCGGACGGGAAATCGGGCTGCCGGGATTTGAACCCGGGACCTCTTGAACCCCATTCAAGCGCTCTACCAAGCTGAGCCACAGCCCGTGACAAGGCGCGAAATTAGCACGAAAGCGGCCCGCGTCCCGCAAAAATTTCCGGTTGCGCTGGACAGGAGCGCGGCCGGCTGACGTCATAGGCGGATGCGGCGTTTTTTCTCTCTCTTAGGAATGCTGGCCTTGGCCTCGTGCAAGCCGGCGCCTCCGCCGGCGACCCCTCCCACACCGTCGCCCACGGCTACGCCCGCCCCATCGCCGACGCCCACGCCGACGCCATTCGTGCCGCGCAAGCCGATGGACACCGGAATGCTATTCAACGGATTGCAGTTCAAATGGAACATCGAGACGCTGCCCGGGGAGACGGCCGCGATCGACCGCGAGAAGGACGGGTCTTACCGTCTCGAACTGAACCTGAAGATCCGCACCCCGCGTCCCGCGACAACGATCGAAGACCTGAAGGTGGCGAGTCCGCGCATCGCCGATTTGGTGCCTTCGCTGAGCGAGATGCTCGAAACGGCCAAAGTCTCCCCCGATTACGAGGATCTTTACCGCCGTAAGATGAACTTTCTCAAGGAGCGGCTGGAAAAGATCGAGCAGATCCTTTCGCGCCACAACTACTACGATTGCGATACGATCTTGGAGCTGAGGCATGCGGGGAGCGGACGCCGCGCACTGCTCGTGCAGGGTGACATGGATGTGAATGTCGATGGCTCCGACGGCGATCGCAATGTGGAGGTGGACGGTTCGGGCCAGTTTTTCCAACCGCAGACGAGCTACCGGTGGCCGAAGACGACAGATCGTCCGAACCCTTTCATCAAGCGGTTCGAGGAGCGCATCGCCGAGGCCGAGGCCGAGTTGGCGAAGCCGGAGACGAAGGATGCGCGCAAAACGCAGCTTCGGGACGACATCGCGTTGTTCAAGAGGAACATCTCCGATCTGAAGAGCGCGAGTTTTCTCGTGTCGAAAGCCGATCCATCGATCGTGCTTCCCGGGTTCATGATGGGCGGCGATGGTCGCCCGAAGGTCGGTGACTATGCCGTGGTGATCCACGACGACAAAATGTATCCGGCCATACTCGGCGATGCGGGGCCATCCTATAAAGTCGGCGAGGCGTCGCTGCGGCTCTGCAACGAGATCAAGCCCGGCGGCTCGCCCCTCATGCGACCGGTGAGCGACCTCGGCGTGACCTATCTCGTTTTCCCGGGATCGGCGGACGACAAGCGCTCGCAGCCGGACTTGGATCGCTGGCACGCGCGGTGCAGCGAGTTGTTGGCGGAGATCGGTGTGACCAACAACGCAGCTTTGCATCGATGGGAAAATATCGTCCCTCCATGGCCGACGCCCACGCCGACCGCCAGTCCGGCGGAAGGGCCCGTGGTCGATACCGGCGGCGCTTCATCCGCGGGGTCATCTGTCCCGATGGTTGTTCGGCAGGCAACGGCGTCCGCGACTCCGCCCTTGTTGATGCCTCCTGCCTCCACGCCCAGTGTTTCCGTATCCCCGGTCTCCTCTCCCACTCCAACGCCCGCGGCGCAGTAAGATCGGATCAATCCGCTACATGGACATTCTGCAGAATGTCCATGTAGCGTCCCCAACGTTTCCAACGTTCCCAAATTGGGAGCCTTTCGGATTCATCTGGATGCGGGATTGATCTGGCTGAATGCCTCCGAGGTGCCATTCAAGGCCAACGTCTCTTGGCAAACAGGCTTTTGGCTCTCGGGCATGGGTGCATGGGCGCTTTCGCTGGGGGCGTCTCCACCTCTGTTCGGGTTCGCCCGTGCGGTCGGATGGAAAGAGGGCAGGACACCCTTCCCCTCGATTTCACAGACGTCCAAAAGCTTGAGACGTAAACATAATGCCGACATTATATACGGCTTGGTATCTTCCAGCCTGCGAGAAGTATTCAGCGCGTGACACCAGAACCTATCCCAAAATCTCGCGGGATGGCGCAGAGTCATGGCCGACCGGATGGCAAGGCGGGAGCAGGGGGCGATGCCTTTGCGTATCGTGACTGGCGAAGCAACGCCGCCAGACGCCCCGCCATGGCCCTGCCCGAGAGGGTCGCGGCTGTGAGAAAAAGGTCGGCCTCAAGCCACACCGGCGAAGATTCGTTTTTCCCACGCGGCCATCCTCGCGCGTAACGCGGGATACGAAACGAGTCCGGGGTCTGCCTCGAGCAAACGCCGAGCCGATTCCCGAGCCTCTTCCAACAATGCAAGATCGCGCGGCAGCTGGGCCAGACGAACGGGTGGCAGTCCGGTCTGCGCGGTGCCGAGAAGATCGCCGGGGCCGCGGAGTGCCAAATCGGCCTCGGCAATGGCGAATCCGTCCGATGCGTGCTCGAGGATATTCAGTCGTTCGAGTTTTTCCCCGGCGTCTTTGCCGCCAAGGAGGACGCACCAGGATTTTTCCGACCCGCGTCCGACCCGCCCGCGCAACTGGTGAAGTTGGGCGAGGCCGAAGCGTTCGGCGTTCTCGACCAGCAGCACCGTGGCATCGGGAACGTCAATGCCGACTTCGATGACGGTGGTGCTGACGAGCGCCCGCGTTTCGCCCGAGCGGAAGCTGCGCATGATTTGTTCCTTTTCCTCCGCGTCGAGCTTGCCGTGGAGCAGTGCGCAACGGTGCGGTGCCAACAGGCGACTCCACCGTTGGTGCTCGGCGCTGGCCGCTTTGAGGGCGGTTCGTGCGCTTTCATCGATCAGCGGATAAACGAGATAAGCTTGGCGTCCGGCTTCGAGTTGGGAACGGACGAAATCCGCGGCCTCGGGGAGTTTTTCATGCGCGCGCACGAGGGTGCGGACGGGGACGCGGCCCGGGGGCATGTCGTCGAGCACGGAGACGTCGAGATCGCCGTAAAGGGTGAGCGCGAGAGTGCGCGGGATGGGGGTGGCCGACATGACGAGGACATGCGGCCGGGGGTCGCGCGCGGAGAGGGCCGCCCTTTGGCGCACGCCAAACTTGTGCTGCTCGTCGATGACCACGAGGGCCGGGTTGCCGATGTCTTCCGAGGCAAAGAGCAAGGCATGGGTTCCTATGACGATCCCGGGCTGCGTTCCGTTCGTGTCGCCGCGATGCGCGGCGGTGCGCAGTGTGACAGGGACGCCGAGAGGTCCGGAGAACCGCTTGAAATTTTCATAGTGCTGACGGGCGAGAACCTGGGTGGGCGCCATGAGGGCCGCGGATTTTCCCGCCGCAAAGGCGCCGAGCATGGCGGTCGCCGCGACAACAGTTTTTCCGCTGCCGACGTCGCCGTGCAGCAGGCGGTTCATGGGGCGTCCCGACCCGAGGTCTTGGAAGATCGCGCCGAGCACGCGTTTTTGCGCGGCGGTGAGGGAGAAGGGCAGGGATTTCAGAAAGGCGGAGAGCAACGCGCTTTGCCGGGGGATGAGCGGTGCCGTGGCTCCGCCCAGATCGTGCCGCCGGCGTGCCAGAACACACTGCATGTCGAAGAGTTCTTCGCGGGCCAATTGGGTGCGCGCCTGCGCGAGTTCTTCCCACGAACCGGGAAAATGAATGGTGCGCAGCGCACCTGCTGGCGAAAGACGGATGTCACCGACCTGCAGGGCGGGATCGATCTGCGGAATCTCGCGATCATCGAGAGCGGCGAGCGTTTCATGGATCAGTCGCCGCATGGCGCGCGGACTCCATGGACCCACACCGGGGTGCACTGGGGTGATACGATCGACGTGGATGAGCGCGCCATCGGGTGACTCCGTCTCGAGCACTTCGAACTCGGGATGGTCGAAAACAAGGCCGCCTTTTTTCAGCGCGCGGGGGCGTCCGTGGATGACAAGATCCTGCCCCGGCCGGAGAATTCTGGAAAGGTAGCGGAGATTGAACCAGCGGCATTTGACGGCGGCCGAACCAACACCCGCAGGCGGTTCGAGCAAAACAAGGGTGAACTGGCAGCGGCGGCCGAAATAGGCTGTCTTTGTTTCCCCGACGATGCCCCGAAGGCAGACAGGTTCTGGTGTTTCGCCGGCAGGAAAAGCGGGGAATTTTCTGCGGTCCTCGTGGCGCCGCGGGTAATGGCGCAGCAGATCACCGACCGTTTCCATCCCGGCCTCCGCCAAGGCGCGGGCTTTGGCCGCGGTGACTCGTGGCAAAGCAGCCAACGGAGTCAACCATGTCAGCACTGAAACCCCGGGCGGGTTTTTTTTGGATTTTTTTGCAGTCAAAAGTGCCGATGGCAGGTATTGGACATTCTGCAGAAAGTCATTGTAAGTAATTTGCGTTGCCCGGGGGCAGATTGAGGGGCGCCATGGTGGCCAGCGGGCATGGCTCGGGATTGCGGCGTCGTCAATCGGCAGGCGTTTCCCAAAGCAGATCGATCGTGCCGAGCAGAGTGGCAGCGCGTCGGGTGGGAAACAGTTGAACGCGGCGTCCTTGCGCGCGTTTTTTGATCAATCCTGCCTCATGCAGGCGCTTGGCGTGCTGCGATGCCGTCGCCACATCGACGCCGCATTCGATCGCGATTTCGTTGACGCACAGGCTTCCGCGGGTTTGGAGAAGCCTGACAATTTCGATCCGGCGATGGTTTGCCAGACCGCCTGCAATGAGTGCCCTTCCTCGATCGGTGTTTGCCATAGGGGTCTAAAATTAACATTCTTATTTTCTGCAGAAAGTAAAATAACAGTCTTCCTGAGGCTTGTTTGGAGAAGGTGGGCCGCTTTTTGTCGTTGTTGTTGTGGCGCGACGGAACCCGCGGCCGTCCTTTCTGGCGAAATGGCATAGCCGCAGGTCTGATCGGGCTGACCCCGGAAAAACGCTGCAACCGGTCGGTGGGCAGGATGCGGTTAAAGCATTGAGCGTTGCGGTAGGCGAGGAAGCTGTGAGCCTTTTCCCGTTCTCTGCGGGGAGCAGTCGCGCCGGAGAAATGTTTCCACTGGCGCGGTGCGATCAGTTCACCGTCGGCCGATTCGCGAGGCGCGTGAGGCGATCGAAATCGAGCGCTTCGACAGCGGTCATGAGTTGTGCAGGTTCGACTTGATCGCCTTCGACCTCGATGAGGAAGCGTCCGCCGATCATGACCTTGATTGAGCCGGACTTCTGAGCCGCGGAATATTTTTCCAATCCTTTGGCTCCGCGGAAGGTCGCGGTGCGTTCGTATCCATTGTCGTCCTCCCGGTCGATGTCGGTTGCCATCCATCCGAACTGGGCCATGGCGCCAAGTTGCCCCATCGCGCCGAGGTCGGTGATTTTGACTTCGAGTCGGGGGCCATCCGGCGAGCCGTAGTCGCCCCGTGCCATGGCAACTTGCACGCCGAACGCCCCGGATTTCTCCCCGCCCGCGTTGGTGCGGTGAAGGCCCGCCAATTCCTCCGGCAGGAGCGCCTTCAACTCCCGGAAATCCACCGCGGGTTTTCCGCCGACCGCAGCGAGCGGGTTGTTGGTCGATCCGCCTTGCATCGCTTTCAACATCTGCGCTGCGGCGGCCATTCCCTGCTGCATGTCATCCGGCATGCCGTTGGTTCCAAAGGCTTGTGCAAGGCCGGCCATGATCGCGCCCTGATCCGGGGTCGTGCCGGGCGCCGGGGGCTGCGGATTCTGGGCGATCGCGGCAGAGGCGGCGAGGAGGAGTGCGAGGCACAGGGAAAGAATGCTCATGACGGCTCAGAACTTACGTGTGCGCGGCGGCCGGGCAAGCCCCGAGGCAGGCAATTTCCTTTGCCCGCAGCGTTCGGGAGGATAGCTTCACCTCTTCGGCGCCCCCGGGCGGGCGCGAGTATGATCAATTTTATCATCAGGAAAATCATCGGTTCCAAGAACCAGCGCGAGATCAAGCGCATGATGCCCGTCGTGCGGCGCATCAACGAGCTGGAGCAGCAATACCAGTCGCTTGCCGACGACGATCTGCGGCGCATGACGGCGGAGTGGAAAGCGCGCATTTCGGCGATCGGGGGCTACAAGGAGCAGCAGTCGGCGCTGGACGCAATTCTTCCCGAGGCCTTTGCCGTGGTGAAAAACACGGCGCGCCGTCTTTGCGGGCGGACGGTCACGGTGGTGGACCATCCGATCGAATGGCAGATGGTGCATTTCGACGTGCAGCTTATCGGCGGCATGGTGCTGCACAGCGGGCGCATCGCGGAAATGGCGACCGGCGAAGGCAAGACGCTCGTGGCCACGCTTCCGCTTTACCTCAATGCGCTCGCCGGGCGCGGGGCGCACCTCGTGACGGTCAACGATTACCTGGCGCGCCGCGACGCGGAATGGGTGGGAGAGATCTTCCGGTTCCTCGGCCTGACGGTCGGTGTCATACAGCACGACCAGCCGCCGGATGTGCGTCGCCAGCAATACGCCTGCGACATCACTTACGGCACGAACAGCGAGTTCGGCTTCGATTATCTGCGCGACAACGGCATGGCAACCTCGCGCGCCCAGCAGGTCCAGCGCGGCCATTACTTCGCGATCGTGGACGAGGTGGATTCCATCCTCATCGACGAGGCGCGCACGCCGCTGATCATCAGCGGACCGGCCACGGTCTCGACCCACCAATACGACCGATTCAAGCCGCTGGTCGACCAGCTGGTGCGCAAGCAGAACATGCTTTGCAACCGCCTCGTCACCGAGTCGAAGGAGCTGATGGAAAAGGGGGATGCCGAAGCGGCGGGCCGCGCGCTTTTCAAGGTCAAGCTGGGCGAACCTCGCAACAAGGGATTGATGCGGTTGATGGAGGAGCCCGAGATGCGCAAGCTGCTCGACAAGGCGGAATTGTCCTTTTACCAGGACACGCAGAAGGACGCGCTTGTTGCGCTCAAGGAGGAGCTTTTTTACACGATCGAGGAGCGGCAGCACGAAGCGGACCTGACCGAGCGCGGTCGCACTTTCATGAATCCGGACGACCCGGATGCGTTTGTCCTGCCGGACTTGATCAACGAGTTCACGGACATCGATCTGGATGTGTCGCTGTCCGACAAGGACAAGATCGAGGCCAAGGCGAAGCGGCAACAGCATTTCGACACGCAGGCCGAGCGCATCCACAACATCTCGCAGTTGCTCAAGGCCTACTGCCTCTACGAGAAGGATGTCGAATACGTCGTCGAGGAAAACAAGGTCATGATCGTGGACCAGTTCACGGGCCGCAAGATGCCCGGGCGCCGCTGGAGCGACGGACTGCACCAGGCGGTCGAAGCCAAGGAAGGCGTGCAGATCGACCGCGAGACGCAGACGCTGGCGACGATCACCATCCAGAATTATTTCCGTCTCTACGAGAAGCTGGCCGGCATGACGGGCACCGCGGAGACCGAGGCCAACGAGTTCCACGACATCTACGGCCTCGACGTGGTCGTGATCCCGACCAACCGCGTGGTGGGGCGCAAGGACTCCAACGACCGCATCTACAAGACGCGGCGCGAGAAATACAACGCCGTCATCGAGCAGATCAAGAAACGCCATGCGGAAAAGCAGCCGGTGCTCGTCGGCACGGCAAGCGTGGAGTCATCCGAGCTGCTCAGCCGCATGCTCAAGCGCGAGAAGATCCCGCACAATGTGCTGAATGCGAAGTTTCACCTGCAGGAGGCGGAGATCGTTTCGCGCGCCGGCCAACCGGGCACGGTCACGATCTCGACCAACATGGCCGGCCGCGGCACGGACATCAAACTGGGGCCGGGCGTCAAGGAACTCGGGGGTTTGCACGTCATCGGCACCGAGCGCCACGAATCGCGCCGCATCGACCGGCAGTTGCGCGGGCGTTGCGCGCGTCAGGGCGACCCGGGCAGCTCGCAATTTTTCGTCAGTTTCGAGGACGACCTTATGCGCAACTTCGGCGCGGCCGACCGCATGACCAAGATCATGGAGCGCTTCGGGATGGAGGAGGGCGAAGAGCTGGAGCATCCGTGGTTGAACAAGAGCGTGGAAACCGCGCAGAAGCGCGTCGAGCAGAGGAATTATCTCATCCGCAAGCGCACGCTGGAGTTCGACGACGTGATGAACCAGCAGCGCGCGGTCATCTACGGCTACCGCAACGAGGCGATCGAGACCGACAATCCGCGGGCCATGGTTTACGAGGTGATCGACGACATGGTGCCCAAAAAAGTCGCGGAGATGCTGGAGCCGGGCGAACAGGGGGAGGCCGACCACGAGGGGCTGTTGCAGTGGGTGAACCAGACGTTCCCGCTCGGGCTCAGGAAAGAAACCGCGCAATTCGATACGCGGACACCGGAGGAAAACGGGAAGTTTCTCGTCGGGAAAATCAAGGCTGCCTACGAGTTGAAGGCGGGCCACGAACAGGGCGATGCGCTCACGATGTTGGAGCGCTACATCCTGCTCAACGCCATCGACCGCCTCTGGCAGGAGCATCTCTACGCCATGGACGGTTTGCGCGAGGGAGTTTATCTGCGCGCTTACGGGCAGAAGGATCCGTTGGTTGAATACAAAGCTGAGGCCTACAAAATGTTCGTCGAGTTGATGGATCGCATCCACGGCGAGGTGCTGGGCAACCTGTTCCGCAGCACGACGAATCTCGCGTCGTTTGAGACCTTCCTTTCCCATTTGCAGCAGAAACTCTCCGGCGGGGAATCGCCGGACGGTGCGGCGGCACGTCCCGCCGCGGCCCAGTCCGCGCAGTCCGCGGAGGCCGAGCTGAAGATCGATCTGCCGGTCCGCCGCGAGGCTCCCAAGGTCGGCCGCAACGAGCCGTGTCCCTGCGGCAGCGGGAAAAAGTTCAAGTCCTGCTGCGGTCGCCTGGCCTGAGCGGTTGCCGGCCGTTTCGACGTGAAGCGCCGTCGGCGCGTTCCAAAGACTCAGCCGGCCCAGTCGAACTCGAGTGGTTTGTCGATGTCGGGATGCAGGCTTTGGTGCACGGGGCAGGTGAGCGCGGCATTTTCCAGCGCCGCGCGGTTGGGGTGACCGGGTGGCAGCGGCACGCGGATCCGGGTGGCGAGGCGCGAGATGCGCCGCGGGCTGTCGCTGGACATTTCCTTGGTCACCTCGATCTTCATCCCGCGCAGTTCGATGCCGTGGCGCGCGGCGAAGATTCCCATGATGGTCGCCATGCAGGCGCCGAGCGCGGTGGCAACGAGATCGGTGGGCGAGAAGGATTCGCCGCGCCCGTGGTTGTCTACCGGTGCGTCGGTCAGGACTTTGCTCCCCGAGGGGCCGTGTGTCGCGGAGCAGCGCAAATCTCCTTCGTAGGTGATGGAAATGTTTACCATGCGTCCAGCGTCGGCATGTTGTGCGACCTGCGCAAGCCGATTGTCGGGGGACGGCGCAGCTTTCAGTTTTTCCGCGTGAGCAGCACGAGGAAGAAAACGCAGCCCAGGGCGCCGGTGACGACACCGACCGGAAGTTCGGTTCCGGCGAGGATGGTGCGCGCGGCGAGATCGGACGCCACAGCGAAGGCGACGCCGACGACGGCGCTGGCCGGTGCCGAAAAAGCGTGGGGAGTTCCGGCAAGGCGCCGTGCGACGTGCGGGGCCATGAGGCCGACGAAGCCGATTGTTCCGCATGCGGCAACAGTCAGCGCGGCGAGGATCGCCGCCAGCGCGATGGCGGCCGTTTGCACCAGCCGCACGCGCACGCCGAGGTGGTGAGCGCTCTCGCCGCCGACGGCGATGAGGTCCAGCGGACGGTGCATGATGCACACGGCCACGGTCGCCGCGATCGCCGCCGGAGCAAGCAGCCAGACTTCGCTCCATCCGCGTCCGGCGAAACTTCCCATGAGCCAGAAAATTATGCTGCGCATCGCACCGGGATCGAAGCGGATGATGATGGCCGTGGTGAAAGCCTGGGCCAGCGCCCCGAGCGCGACGCCGGCCAGCAGCAGCGAGGGCAAGTCCGAAGCGATGCGGCGGCGGCACAGGCCGAGAACAAGGCCCGCGACGACAAGGCTTCCGGCGAGCGCGGGCCAGACCGTGGCGGTCGCTCCCGCGGCGAGGGCGAGCACGGCGCCGAGCGCGCCACCCGAGGAAATCCCCAGAAGGTAAGGCTCGGCGAGCGGGTTGCGGAAGACGGCCTGGAGCAGAAGTCCCCCGAGCGCGAGGTTGGCTCCCGCCGCGGCGGCGAGCAGCACGCGGGGCAGGCGCAACTCCCACAGCACGAGCGCGGCTTTCTGCAGCTGCGGGGTCGCGGGTCCGTTGCGCATCAGTTCGACCAGCGACGGAAAATCCAGCAACGGGGTGGGTCCCGTGCAAACGGCGAAAACCATCAGCGCCGCGGTTCCTGCAAAAAGCAGCAAAAGACGGTTGCGGTTTTTCATGCGACGAAGACGGTGCCGGGTTTCCCGGTGAAAGGATTCGCGGCAATGCGCAGCGAAGGGCAGCAGTAAACAGGTTGCAGGACTTGCTCGCTCATCACCTCCTCCGGTTTTCCGATGGCGTAGATGCGTCCGCCGAAAAGGACCATGAGCCGGTCGCAGAATTCAGCGGCAAGGTTGAGGTCGTGGGAAACGCAGAGGATGGCGCGCTGCTGTTCCCGCGCGAGTTTGCGCAGGAGAACGTGGATCGAGTGGCGGAAGCCGGGATCGAGATGTGCCGCGGGTTCGTCGAGGAAGAGGAGGGGAGCCTCTTGCGCGAGCGCGCGGGCGAGCAGCGAGCGTTGCCATTCGCCGGTGCTTAGCGAGCGGATGTTGCGCGATGCAAGTCCGGCGAGTCCGGTCTGCGAAAGTGCCCGCTCCACGGCAGCACGGTCCTCCCGGGACGGGGAACCGACCAGCGCGCGGTGCGGATGGCGGCCGAGGAGCACGAGTTCGCCGACGGTGTAGTCGAAGAGCGGCGCTTCGACCTGCGGTTGCACGGCACAGAGCCGGGCGCGTTGGCGCGCGCCGAGGGAAGCGAGATCTTGGCCCCGGATCGCGACAGTCCCGGCAAGCAAAGGAATGAGTCCGGTCACGGCGCGCAGCAAGGTGCTTTTTCCGCTTCCGTTGGGACCGACCACGCCGAGGACTTCGCCTTGGTGCAGATCGAAGTCCAATCCGAGCAGGATTTCACGATCGCCGTAGCCGGCACGAATTCCCCGCGCTTGAAGGGCCGGCGTGCTCATGGTCTTTCGAGCCGGGCGCGCAATTGTGCCGCCGCGCCGAGTGCCGCCGGTCCCGGAACGCTGAACGCGGCCGCCGGCAAAACCACAACATTTCCCGTTTGCACCGCGCGCAGATGGCGCCGGACCGGGTGGGTCAGGAGCAACTTCATGGCATCATCCCTCTGTGCCGAGCCGTAGTCGGCGACTATGACAATGTCGGGATCGGCGGAGAGAAGAAATTCCTCGCCGAGTTGCGGCCACGGCACCGCGCTCTCCGAGGCGATATTGCGCAGGCCCGCGGCCCGCAGGATTTCATCGGCATGGGTGCCCGGGCCCGCGCTGAATCCGGTGTCGGCGCCGAAGAGCAGGACCGCGCTCCGGTCGGCAGCCGGTGCCTGCGGATCCGCGGGCGGCGGAGGTGCGGCTTCCATGATGGCCGCAACTTCCGACATCGCCCCGCGTATTTCGCCGAGGGTGCCGGCGTCGATCTGCTGCACGCGCAGGCCGAGTTGCCGCAGTTGCCGCAAGGTGGCCTCGGGAGTGAGCGACGTGGCAAGCACGAGATCCGGCTCGAGTGCCAACACGCTTTCCGCGTCCGGCACCATGCCTCCGGTGATGCGCGGGATGGCGGGCGGCGCGTCGCAGAAGGGAGTGACGGCCGCAAGTTTATCGGCCTGTCCGAGGGTCATGATCATTGCCGTGAGGTTGGGGGCCAAGCTGACGACTCGTTGCGGAGGCGCGCCCTGCAGACCCGCCGTGGCAAGGCAGAAAATAACCGGCCACAGTGCCGTCGTGCTTTTCATGGTTTCGGCAAAATCGACAAACTTGAAGGTTAGCGGCTTGCCCGCCGTTCGGGAGGCAAAAAGGTAGCACCCCGGGCCACGACTCATTTTTCCGTGTGATCCTCGCCGACGAAGGCTAAGGATAACGCACGCCATGACCCCCGCCTCGACCGCCGTTTTGCTGATGGCCACGATGGTCCAAGGAGCCACGCCGCAGCCGGTGTGGTCCGACGCTTCCTTGTGGCGCGATTTTTCCGGGGTGAAGTTGCGCGGCGCAGGCGGCGCCTTTGCGGAGGTGGCTGCCGTCAAGGCGCTGTGGAACGAGCAGTGGCTGTTTGTCGCGTTCGACTGCGCCGACAAAGTTCTCGTGTCCCCGGGGACAAAGGACGGCCTTGACCATTTCAAGCTCGGCGACGTGGCGGAGGTGTTTGTCGCGCGAGCCGGGGCCCCGTTTTATCTCGAGGCGCATGCGACGCCGGCGGGGAAAAAAACGGTTTACTGCTTCGATGGTTACCGAAAGTCGGCGTCTCCGCCGGCGGCATCGCGCGATATCGTGGTGAAATCCGCGGAAACCGAACGCGGTTGGCGGGCCCTGGTTTCGTTGCCTTGGGCGGCGTTGGGCGGGGATCCGGAACGGGGGCCCTGGGAGATCCTTGCGGGGCGCTACGATTATGACACGACGGAAGGAAAGCCCGTTTTGTCGTCGTTCCCCGCGCAGACTTTGCCCGCGGATTTCCACGACAGGGCGCGTTTCGCCCGGCTTGAACTCCGGCGATGAGAACGTTGCTCCTGCTCATCCTTGCCATGTTCTGCACCGGCTGCTCCTCGGTGAGCGTCCTCGATGAAAGGGAATCGGCGCACCTCGCCCCGGCTTCGCGCCCCGCCAATGTCTGGGTGCGTCCGTTCGAAATGCCGCGGCACGGGGAATTCGATGCGTCGCCCGCGCCGGGCGAACAAGACGCCCGCGCCCGGATCGGACGGGCGGTAGCGGAGGGTTTTCTCTCGAAGTCCGACTCGCTCATCGCTCCGGGACACCTTCTTGAACCCGGAGCCGCGGTTCCCGGCGACGGTCTTCTTGTCGAAGGCAAAGTGCTCCGCGTGCAGCAGGGCAGCCGCGTGCTGCGGCTCGGCATAGGATTCGGCGCGGGGCGCTCGCTTTTCGAGACGTCGGTGCGCGTTTATTCGCTCGGCAAGTCGAAGACGGAGCCGTGGCTTTCCTTTGAAACGAGCGGCGGTAGCAACATGGAACCCGGCCTGGCCGGCATGCTCGTGCCTTCGCCGGTGGCGATCCCGGTCGCCGTGTCGCTGGTCGGCGGAACTGTCGCCGCCGGTGCGCTCGGAGTGAAAGGCGTAAGCCAGGATGCTGCACGCACGGGACGGACGGCGGCGGCGCAGGTGCACGAAAAACTCGCCCTGCACGGCTTGGTCAAGAGCAAGGTGCGCGCCAAGAAATCCGGGCGGGTTCCCACGCCGGTCGGCGAGATTCCTTTCCCCTCGATCGAGTAGGGGCTGCCGTCCGGGTCAGGGCTCTTCGAGGCGGCTGCTGTAGTGCCCCCTCAGGAATGCGATCACGATGAGGACGAAGGGAAGCACGGCAAGCGCGACAAAGAGTCCGCTCACTTGGTAAGGCCATTCGCCATAGAGCAGAAGGTGACCGCAGGAGGCCAACAGCCCCAAACCTCCCAAGGCGGCAAGAACCCAAGCGATCGGGAGCAGGCGGCGCCGGAAAAGGTTGCGCTCCTCGCGGCGGCCGATCCGTGTCTCACGGTTTGAAAACGGGTGGTTGCTCATGATTCGCGTGTCGCGCCGGTCGGCAGACAGTTTCGGCGAACGGCCCGCGGGATCAAGCTCCCGCCTCGTGGCAGTGTCATATTTTTTCAGGGTATTCGCCCTGTCTCACCAGACGGCGGATGCTCTCCACTACGCGCGGTTTGTCGTCGCGGTAGGTCACGCCGAACCAATCGGAGTCGGTGGACTCGACGCGAACGGTGGCTCGGGCATCCGCGATCATTTCGGCCACGGCGGAGGGAATGTAGTGCTCGGCCTTTTCGCTTGTTCCGCTGCGGTCGAGGAAGGTGGTCAGGCTTTTCTCAAGAAATGAAAACACCTGCGGCGTGAAGCCCCAGAAGTTCATCGAGACCGGGGTGTCGTCCGCCAACACGCGGTCGCCGCATGCGATCCGGCCGTCCTCGCGCCGGGCGATATCCGTGATTTCCTCGATTTCCCGGAGCAGACCGTCGGGACCGACCTTGCATATGCCGCGGGCGACCGTGCCGTGTTCGCTCAAAGTCTTGTCCAACCGGTAACCGGCCATGACGAAGCGGGCGGGCCGGGCATCGGGTGCCGCCGACTGCAGCAGCGACCCGAGTTGGCGATAGGCGGCCTGACCGTAGAAATCGTCGGCGTTGATGGCCGCGAACGGTCCCGTTATGACGTTGCGTGCGCACCAGATCGCGTGGGCTGTGCCCCACGGTTTGGAGCGGCCGGCCGGCGGCTTGTGTCCGGCGGGCAGTTGGTCGAGCTGCTGGAAAGCGTAGTCAACGGCGATCCTGCCCTCGTAGCGCGTGCCGATCTGCGAGCGGAATTCTTTTTCGATGTCGCGGCGGATGAGAAAAACGACACGATCAAATCCTGCGCGGATGGCGTCGTAAACCGAGTAGTCGAGCAGGGTTTCGCCGCCGGGTCCGACGGGGTCGAGTTGTTTGAGTCCGCCGTAGCGGCTGCCCATGCCGGCGGCGAGGACGAGTAGCGAGGGCTTGGTCATGTCTATGGCGCGGGAGATTCCCCGCGGTGTTGTTCGTAGGCGTTGATGATGGCCTGGACGAGCGGGTGGCGCACGACGTCGCGCTGGCTCAGCGTGCGTATGCTGATGCCCTCGACATTTTGCAGCACATCGAGGGCTTCGAGCAGCCCCGACCTTTTGTTGCGGGGAAGGTCGATTTGCGTGCGGTCCCCGGTGATCACGCACTTGGATTCGTTGCCGAGGCGGGTGAGGAACATGAACATCTGCTCGGCGGTGGTGTTTTGCGCCTCGTCGAGAACGACGAAGGAGTGGTTGAGCGTGCGCCCGCGCATGTAGGCGAGAGGGGCGATCTCGATGATCCCGCGATCCATGAATTTCTGGATCTCGTCGGTCTCGAGCATGTCATAGAGCGCATCGTAGAGCGGCCGGAGGTAGGGCAGGATTTTTTCCTCCAGCGCCCCGGGTAGGAAGCCGAGCGCCTCTCCGGCTTCCACGGCGGGCCGGGTGAGCACGATGCGGCTGACCTGCTCTTTTTTCAGCGCGGCCACGGCCATGGCCATGGCGAGATAAGTCTTGCCCGTGCCGGCGGGACCGACGCCGAAGACGACGTCTTTTTCCCTGATGGCACGCGCGTAGTCGCGCTGGCCCGCGGTTTTCGGGATGACCGGTGCCTTGCGCGGGGAGCAGACGATGCGTTCGGCAGCGAGATCGGTGAATTTTTCCCCGGCGGCGTTGTCCTGCGAGGTTTGCAGCGCGTATCGGAACTCGTGGCGTCCGATGACTGTGCCTCGCCGGCGTGCCTCGTCCAACTGCGAGAAGACGCGTGCCGCGCGCGCGACGTTTTCTTTTTCCCCCTCGAGGCTGATCCATCCTTCGCGCGCGGCCACCCGCACCCCGAGGGCCTGTTCCATCTCGCGGAGCAATTTTTCGTCGCTGCTGTAAAGCGCGGCCGCGGCGCGGGCGTTGTCGAAATGGAGCGTCGTGCTCTCCATCAGGCGCTCACTGGCGGAACCCGTAAACGAGGGCCCAGCCGGTGCGTTCCTCGGGCGAGGAAAGGACTTCCACCACGGCGTAGTAGGTGCCGGTGGCACGCGGCTTGATCTCGGCGTAAGCGAAGCGTCCGCGCTGCCACGATTTCGATTCCGCGAGATTGCCCTGCGCGTCGTAGATGTTGACCCGCAGCGATGCGGTGTCCACGTCCGTGGCCAGGAAGAACATGTAGCTGTTGCCGCGGAAGAGCTGTGCGGTGACGGCTTTTTTGTCACCTTTGCCCAAGTCGCCGCCCCATGCATCCTCGCGGATGATCCATCCCTGTTGGGCGTAAGGGTTGGCGGCCTCGTAAGCGAAGGAGAGGGCGTCATCGACGTAAGCCAGCGCGGCGTCGGGAAGCATGGCGAGGGCGGCGGCCGCAAGCAGAGTGCGGGCAAGCGTGGCGGGGCGAAGGGAAAAATTCATGGTCACTCGGCTTTCGAGCGGATCATCGCGACCGTGCGCTTGGTGATCCCGTTGATTTTGCCGACCGATTCGGCGCTGATGTCGTGCTCGGGCGATTCCTTGATCAGCGGTCCGATTTGCGCGAGCGCGTTCTGCACTTCGCCGACCAGCGGGTTGCGTCGCAGGCGGGAACCCATGGATGCGAGTTGGTTGTCGAAGTGCCCGACAAGGAGCGGTTGGTAAAGGAGTTCGGCCCGTTCGCGGGAATATTTTTCCGCGACGATCGAAGTGAGCGCTTCTGTGCCGCGGAGCCACCCGCCCAGGCTGACCAAGCGGGCCAGTTCCTCGTCGTTGAGTTCGACCATCGCCTGATGGACGTCCTGCAGCGCGCCGTCAAACTCGCGGCGCACGGCGTTCCACTGGCGGGCGTCGGCTTTCTCGATGATGCTGTTGCTGCGTGCGACCACGGATTTTCGCACATTGATCGCCTCGGCGAGGGTGAGAACATTGCGCCCGATTTCTTTCACGCGCTCTCCGTCCTCCGCCTCCACCGCGACGAACCCGTCCGCGATCACGGTTCCCAGAAGCAGCGCGTCCTTGGCCCTGTTGGCCGTGGCGGGGTAGGTGGTTTGCGGGCCGAGTTGGGCGCGCCAATTAGGATTGCCGAGTTTATCGAGCACGGCGAAGACTTCGCTCGGCACGGGCACGACCACGTCGTCAACCGTCTCCGCGGGGAACTGGCCGAGGTCGATCTGCTTGGGCGGCTTTTCCTGCGCGGACAGGGGTGCGGCGAGGATGGCGGCTGAAGCGAAAAAGGTGAAATAACGGCGCATTAGATAGATGTGGTGGAAATTTCACTTGGGGAGGCGGCAAGATAAAGCATAAAAACGTCGCCGTGGAACAAGTCCCCAGCGCCCTGCGGCTCAGAGAAATCATCGGGGCGATGCCGGGATGCCGCGTTCTCGCCGCGGGCGACCTGATGCTCGACGAGTTCATCTGGGGGCGTGTCTCGCGCATTTCGCCGGAGGCACCGGTGCCGGTGGTGGCCGTGGAGCGCGAAACTTTCTATCCGGGAGGTGCGGCCAATGTGGCGCGCAATCTGCGGGCCTTCACTCCCGGTGCGTCGGTCCTCGGCCTCGTGGGCGACGATGCCGCGGGAACGCGGCTGCGCACGTTGCTCGGAGAGGGCAACATCGGAACAGGCGCTGTGCTGACGCGCGAGGGTGGCGAGCCGACCACTGTCAAGACGCGCATCATCGCGCGCACCCAGCAAGTCGTGCGCGTGGACCGCGAGACGGTTTCCCCGGCCGGTCCGGCAGAACGCAAAGGTTTGATCCGCGCTTTGGAGGAGTCTTTGCCGCGCTGCGATGCGGTCATCCTCGAAGATTACGGCAAGGGTCTTTTCGATGCGGACCTCGCATCGTCCATGATCGGTCTGGCCCGCGATGCAGGATGCGTGGTGGCCGTGGATCCCAACCCCGGCAATCCGTTGCCATGGCGCGGGGCCACGGTGGTCAAGCCCAACCGCCACGAGGCCTTCGCCGCTGCGGGCAAGCCGTGGCGCGAGCCTGCCGCCGATCCGTTGGAAGACCGTCCGCTGCTCGAGGTTGCGTCCGTCCTTCTCGAAAAATGGGACACCGAGCAGTTGCTCATCACCTTGAGCGAGCTTGGCATGCTGCTGGTGACGCGCGACGGCACCCGCCACCACACGCCCACGCGGGCACGCGAAGTTTTCGATGTGTCCGGAGCGGGCGACACCGCAATCGCGCTCTATGCACTTTCCCTCTGCGCCGGCGCGACTCCGGTCGAGGCCTCGGAAATCGCCAACCACGCCAGCGGGGTTGTCGTGGGCAAGCTTGGCACGGCAACGCTCACGCCGGAGGAACTCTTGGCCAGCTTCGAAAACCATGCCGGCTGAGCGCCCCGCCGTTTTTTTCGACCGCGACGGCACACTCATCCGCGAGGTCAACTATTGCTCCCGACCCTCGCAGGTAGAGGTCATTCCTAGCGCATGCGAGGCGCTGCGCAAGCTCTCGGAAGCCGGGTTCGCCCTCGTAATCGTCACCAACCAGAGCGGTATCGGCCGCGGATATTTCGCGCGCGAGGATTACCAGAGAGTGCACGAGGAGGTTCTCCGCCAGTTGCGTCCGGTGGAAATTCTCGCGACCTATTACGATGACAGCACGCCGGACCGTCCGAGCGACCGCCGCAAGCCCTCGCCGGCAATGATTATTGAGGCGGCCCGCGAACACGCGCTCGACCTCTCGCGATCGTGGATGGTCGGCGACAAGACGTCGGACATCGACTGCGGCCAAAACGCCGGCCTGCGCACGGTTCTCGTCGAGACCGGCCACGGCCGTGGTCACCTCGACTGCGGCGCCGATGCCGTCGTGCCCGAGATCGGCGCGGCCGCGGATTTTATTCTGAAGGAGGCGGCATGTCCGCGGTGACAGCGATCATCCCCGCGCGTTGGGCCTCGACGCGCTTCCCCGGCAAGCCCCTGGTCGAGTTGCATGGCAAACCTCTCGTGCAGCATGTGTGGGAACGCGCCCGCCGGGCCAAGTGTGTCGATCATGTCATAATCGCCACCGACGATATGCGCATTGCCGAGGCCGCGTTCGATTTCGGCGCGGAGGTGGCGCTGACCTCGCCCAGACACCCGACGGGCACCGACCGCCTCGCTGAAGTGGCAAGGAAGCTCAAATCCTCGCCGGTCATATTGAACGTCCAAGGCGACGAACCCGATATTTCGCCGTCCACCATCGACCGATTGGCGCGTGCGTTGCAGGCCGATCCGGCGCTCGGAATGGTGACGGCAGCGAATCCCGTCACGGATCCCGCCGATGTGCACAATCCCAACGTGGTCAAGGTGGTGACCGATCTCTCCGGACGCGCGCTTTATTTTTCGCGCAGCGTGATTCCTCATGACCGCGACGGGCGCGGAGGGGTCAGATATCTCCGCCATCAAGGCATCTATGGCTACCGGCGCAAGGTCTTGCTCGATTTCGTGAAATGGAAGCCCACGCCGCTGGAGAAAGCGGAAAAGCTCGAGCAGTTGCGCGCCTTGGAACACGGCGTTCCCATCGGAGTGATCGTGGTGCGGCATGGTTCGGTCGGCGTCGATGCGCCCGACGACGTGGCCAAAGCGGAGCGCGCTTTGCGCCGGGCATCACGCTGACCGGCCCGGAGGCGCCGGGATGTGTTTTGCATCCTTCCGCCGAAGTCTTTGTGGTCCATGCTTCCGCGCAGAGCTATGATCGCCGGGTTGTGGCCGATATGTCTCCGGTTTCATTGCTTGAACTCGATCCCGTGCTTTTTGGTGTCGATCCGACAGAGGGGATCGTGGCGGTCGAATTTGCCGCTCCGGACCATGTTCACATTTACCGGCGCGACGGGGATAAAACGACGGTCGAGGAGGCAACGCACAAGCCGTTCGCCTGGGCCACGGAGCCGTTGCCGGGAAATTCGAGGGAATTGGCCGGCAAAAATGCTTTTCGTTTCACCGTCGCCTTTGACAGTGCTGCACAGTTTTCCACAGCGAAGGCCGCATACAAAAAGCAAGTGTTCGCGCTGAACGATCTCGCGCACCAATACCTGCTGCAGAGCGGGCGGACATTGTTCAAAGGCATGGCGTTCCAGGATCTGCGTAGGATGCAGGTGGACATCGAGACATTCACCGGCGCGGATGGTGTCATGTCCGATTCGGCCAAAGACCCGCTGTTGGCCATTTCGCTGAGCGACAGTTCGGGATGGGAGGAGATCCTCGTGGTGGATGATCCTTCGGACGAAGCGCAGGAAAAAGAGGTGCTGGAAAAATTCGTCGCTTTGGTGCGGCAGCGCGATCCGGATGTCATCGAGGGGCACAACATATTCAAATTCGACCTGCCCTATCTCGAGACGCGGGCGCGCAAGCACAAGGTGAAGCTGGACCTTGGACGCGACGGCAGCGCGCTGAGGTCGCATCCGTCGAGGCTGCAGATCGCCGAGAGGCTGATCCAATACCGCAAGTTCGAGATCCACGGACGCCACATTGTGGACACGCTGTTTCTCGTCCAATTCCATGATGTGGGAGCGCGCGAGCTGGAAAGTTTCGGACTCAAAGCTGCCGCGCGTCATTTCGGCGTGGCGGAAGATGACCGGATCGAGCTCGGTGCACGCGAGATCACGGAGGCGCATGACAAGAAGCGCGAGACATTCACGCAGTATGCCCTGCAAGACGTGCGCGAGACTCGGGCGCTGTCCGCGGCGTTGAGTCCGGCGTGGTTCACGCAGACGGCGATCTTTCCCTACAACTACCAGGATGTGGTCATTCGCGGGAACGCAACAAAGATCAACAGCCTGTTTTTGCGCGAATACCTGCGCCAAGGACAGTCGGTCCCGTCATTGCCCGAGGTGCGCCGGTTCGAGGGTGGATACACTGACATTTTTTTCACCGGCGTGGCGCGTGATGTGTGGCATTGCGACATTGCCTCGCTCTATCCGTCCGTCATGCTTTCGTTCGGGCTTTTTCCGAAGGCGGACACGCTCGGGGTCTTCGGCGAGATGCTGGCGCGGTTGCGCAAGTTCCGGCTTGAAGCAAAGGCGGCCATGCGTTCGGCCAAGGGCGCGCAGAAAGCGCACCTCGACGCGTTGCAGGGAACCTTCAAAATCCTCATCAACAGCTTTTACGGATATCTTGGCTTTGCGCAGGGAAATTTCGCCGATTTCGAGGCTGCTGCGGCGGTCACGGCGAAAGGACGAGAGTTGCTGCGCGGGATGGTGGATTGGTTGCGCCAGCGCGGGGCGGACGTCATCGAGATCGACACGGACGGCATTTATTTCACGCCGCCGAAGGACGCGACGTGGCACGGTCTTTACCGGGAACTGGCGGCCACTTTGCCCGAGGGCATCGAGGTCGAATTCGACGCGCGTTATGCGGCGATGTTCAGCTACAAGGCGAAGAATTATGCGCTTCTTTCGGAGGACGGAAAGTTGTCGATCAAGGGCGCGGCTTTGAAATCGCGCGGGCTGGAAAAATTCCAGCGGATCTTCATCGAGCGTGCGGTGCGGGCGTTGCTCGAGGGCAAACCCGAGGTGATTCCATCCATGCACGCGGAGTTCGCCAAAGCGCTGCGCGATCGCAGTTGGGATGCGGAGATGTTTGTCAAAACCGAGGCGCTGCAGGATTCGCTCGAAGCTTACCAGAAGAAGATCGCGGCTTCGTCGAGGAATCGCTCGGCTGCTTTCGAGTTGGCGCTGCGAAGCGGGCGCAAGATGCAGGCGGGCGACCGTGTGACTTATTACATCACCGGCACAAAGAAGACGGTGAAGGCTTACGAGAGCGCGAGGCTGCTCGAAGAGTGGAATCCCAAACAGCGCGACGAGAACACGGCATACTATCTGTCCAAGCTCGAGGATCTGGCCGCCAAGTTCGAGGCGTTCGTTCCGGCCGGCGCGGGTGGTGACCGGTTGCTTTAAATCGGTCGCTTACTTCAGCGGATTGCGCCAGCGCAGGCCGTCGAAGCGGGAGAAGTCGGTGTCGTTGCTGTGCAGTTCGGCCTGGTTCTCCACCGCGAGCGCGGCGAGTTGGGCGTCCGTGGTTAGATTGCCAGCCGCGCCGATTTTTTCGAGATAACCGAAAAAAAGTCCGGCAAACTTCGGTCCGGGTTGCAGAACGACGACAGCCGGCTGATCAAGCCATGACCGCACGAGGTCAACGGCATCATCGGGGAAAAGCGGTTCCGCGGTAATGCGTGGATGGGTCATGAGCCGGATAAATCCGGAGGAGGTGATCCATGGAAGGCCGACGGGTGTGTTCGCGTTAAGTGTGGCTTCCCACCAAGCCTTGGCGGGTGCGTGTCGCACGGCTTGCTTGTTGTATGCGTAAACCAGCAGGTTGACGTCGGGGATGATCACTTGGATTTGGATTTTCCGATGAATTCATCGACCTCGAGTTCGTCCACCAACTGATTGAGCTTGGTCTGGTCGATTCCCGGCAGGAATGCCGAGGAGTGCGCTTTGACCCGAAATGGCGTGCGCTGCTTGTCTCTTTTTAGTCCGAAACCCAGACGTAGGCGTTCATTGACGACTTCCTTGAAGGACTTTTTCCCCGAGGCCAACTCCTGCCGCAGGCGCTGGGCCACATCGGAGTCCAGAGAAAGCGTTGTTCTCATACCGGACATCAAGCATCGCCAGTCAATGATGTCAAGGCATCACCTCGATCGCCTCGCATTTTTCCCGCCATCCGTCGAAGCGCCATTTGTTCGGGAAGTCGCGGCATTGCTGCGGTTTGACCGGCTGGATGGTGCAGGTGTTGATGCCCTCGAGGAAAATGCAGGAGCCGTCGGGGTTCGATTTCAGCATGAGGCCCGACCTGCTCGGACGAAGTTCGGTGTGACGCTCGATGAATTCGTCGTCGGCCATTCCCAAAAAATTTGCGATGGCGGTGATTTCATTTTCATCAACCCGGACAAAGCCCGGCCAGCGGCAGCAGTTGCCGCAGCGCTGGCAGAGATAGCGCGGTTCGCTCACCCGAAAACCAGACGGCAGACGGCGATGGATGCGATGACGCCGGCAAGATCGGCGAGGAGTCCGGCAGGAACGGCGTGGCGGGTGCGGCGGATTGCAACCGAACCAAAATAGACTGCAATGACGTAAAATGTCGTCTCCGTGCTTCCCATGATGGTTCCCGCCATGCGCGCAATGATGCTGTCCGGCCCGTGCGCGCCGACCAACTCGGTGAAAATCCCCATCGTCCCGCTGCCGCTGAGCGGGCGCATGAACACGAGCGGCAGAAGCTCCGTCGGGAAACCGATGGCGGAGAAGAGCGGATCCAGTCCGCGGCTCAACATGTCGATGCCACCGGCGCCGCGGAACATGCCGACGGCCGCGAGGATGGCCACGAGGAAGGGAATGATGCGCAGTGCGACTTGCAAGCCTTCCTTGGCGCCCTCGACGAATTCCTCATAGACGGGAACGCGGCGAAGCGCGGCGTAGAGCGGGAAGAACGAGAGGAGGAACGGAATCGCGAGCAACGAAATCGCTTCGACATAGGAGGCGAAGATCCCGCGGTTGCCGTCATAGCCGGCGCCCGCCGTGCGCCAGAGCAGGAACAGGAAAAACGCCCCGAAGATCGCGAGCAGAAGGCGCGCGCGCCAAGCGAGAGGCTCTGGCGGCGGGGTGGCGACAGCCGAGGGTTGCTCTTCTTCTTCCTTTTTCTTCGCCGTTTCGTCTTCGGCCGTGACTGGCGGCAATTTGTAAAAAGGAAGTTTTTCCAGCGTTTTGACCGAGATCAGCCCGACGAGCGTCGAGCAGGCGGTGGCGACGAGTGCTGTGCCGATGATCGCCGTGGGTTGGACCGATCCGGCGGCGGCGAGGACGGCAACGGCACTGGCAGGGATAAGTTGCACCGAGCTGGTGTTGAGGGCGAGGAAAGTGCACATCGCGTTGGTCGCCGTGCCGGGGCGCGGATTGAGCTTCTCGAGATCCTGCATGGCGCGCAGCCCGAGGGGGGTGGCGGCGTTGGCCAGTCCGAGCATGTTCGCGGCCATGTTCATGATCATGGACCCCATGGCCGGATGTTCGGCGGGAACGTCCGGGAAAATGCGCGTCATGATCGGACGCAGCAGCTTGGCGATGGCGTGGATGAGTCCGGATTTTTCGGCCAAGCGCATAATGCCCAGCCACAGCGCCATGACGCCGGCGAGCGGCAGGGCGATGGTCATCACCGACGTCTTGCACGCCTCGAACGCGGCGGCGGTGACTTCCTTGAGTTGTCCCGTCGCTCCGCCGAGCAGAACGGCCGCGAGCACCAATCCGAGCCAGATGTAATTCAGCACGGGGCTGGTCTAAAGCGTGGGAGCTCCGCAGGCAAGCAGCGGCACCGCTGTGCTACTCGCGCATCCTGACAAGCAGGTCGCCGGCATCGACGGCATCCCCGGTCGCGACGAGGACCTCTTCCACCGAACCGTCGCAGGGCGCGTAGAGTGTGGTCTGCATTTTCATCGCTTCGAGTGTGAGAAGCTTGTCCCCCTTGGCCACGCGCGCGCCGTTGCCCGGCCCGACGCTCGTGACCATGCCCGGTATCGGTGCGCCGATTTCGAGCGGCTTCGACGGGTTGGCTTTGGCGCGGGTCTTTTTGGCGGTCTGCAGCGATTTGTCGATGATGGTGACTTCGCGCGGCATGCCGTTGAGTTCGAAGAACACGATGCGATGTCCGTCCTTGTCGGCGGGACCGAGGTTGACCAGCTTGATGAAAAGCGTTTTGCCCTGCTCGATTTCCACGGCGATCTCCTCACCGGGCTTGAGTCCGTAGAAAAAGGCCGGCGTGGGAAGGACGCTGACGTCGCCGTATTCGCGCTCGAATTTGCTGAATGCGGCGAACACGTCGGGATACATCAAATAGCTGTAGAGATCGTCATCGTGGGGCTGTTGCTTGAGCTTGGCGGCAAGTTCGGCGCGCACTTTTTCGAGGTGAACCTTGGGTGCGCGGGCCGGCTTCGCGGCGGCCTTGCCGAGCACGGCCTTGACCACGTCCTTGGGCCACCCGCCCATGGGTTGTCCGAGTCCGCCGGCCAGCATGTCCTTGACCGACTCGGGAAAAGGCGTCCCGGGCGGAAGGTTCGGAACATCGGCGGGTTTGATCCCGCGCGTGAAAAGAAACAGCGCCATGTCGCCAACGACTTTGCTGGACGGCGTGACTTTGACGATGTCGCCGAACAGCTTGTTCACCTCGGCGTAGCAGCGGGCGATTTCCGGCCAGCGGTGGCCAAGGCCCATCGAGGCGGCCTGTTCCTTGAGGTTGGTGAATTGCCCGCCGGGCATTTCGTGCAGATAAACCTCGGCGCTGCCGGTGCGCGGGGCGGTGTCGAACGGCGCGTAGAAAGTCCTAGCCTGCTCCCAGTAGTCGGCGAACTCGTTCAAGGCGTCGAGATCGAGGCCGCTGTCATGCGGCGTGTGCTGCAGCGCGGCCACGAGGCTGTTGAGGTTGGGTTGCGACGTCGAGCCGGACATCGAGCTGATGGCCGAGTCCGCGATGTCCGCCCCCGATTCGATCGCGGCGAGGACGGACGCTGCATTCACGCCGCTGGTGTCGTGCGTGTGGAAGTGGATCGGAAGGTCGGTCTCCGCGCGCAGGGATTTGATCAGCGCCTTGGCCGCGAACGGACGGCAGAGCCCCGCCATGTCCTTGATGGCGATGAAATGCGCGCCCATTTTTTCCAGCTCTTTCACCAGCTTGATGTAATATTTGAGCGAGTATTTCGTGCGCTGCGGGTCGAGGATGTCGCCGGTGTAGCAGACCGTGCCCTCGCACACGGCGCGCGTCTCGCGCACGGCTTCCATCGCCGCACGCATGTTGGAGAGATCGTTCAACGAGTCGAACACGCGGAAGATGTCCATACCGCTCTCCGCGGCATGGCGGATGAAACCTGACACGACGTTCGGCGGGTAATTCGAGTAGCCGACCGCGTTCGATCCGCGCAGCAGCATCTGGAAGCAAATGTTGGGGATCTTGGCCCGCAGGGCGCGCAAACGCTCCCACGGATCTTCGCGAAGGAAGCGCATCGAGGCGTCAAATGTCGCGCCGCCCCACATTTCGACGCTGAACAGCTGCGGTGTGCGCCGCGCCACGGCGTCCGCCATCAGCAGCATGTCGTGGGTGCGCACGCGCGTGGCGAGGAGCGACTGGTGGGCGTCGCGGAAGGTCGTGTCGGTGAAAAGCGCCCGCTTCTGCCTGCGCGTCCAAGAGGCGAACTTCTCCGGTCCGAGTTCGATCAACTTCTGGCGCGTGCCGGGCGGGGGGAGGATGCGCAAATCGACGGCGGGAAGCGGCGCGGGCGCCAACCGGGCGGAAGGCCGGTAGCCTTTGGCTTCGGCGTTGCCGTTGACCGTCACGTCGGCCAGGAATTGCATGAGTTTCGTCGCGCGATCGCGCCGCGGTTTGAAGTCGAAGAGGGCCGGCGTTTTGTCGATGAAGGTCGTGGTTGCGTCACCGGCCCGGAAGACCGGATTGGTCACGACATTCTCGAGGAAAGGTATGTTGGTCTTCACGCCACGGATGCGGAACTCGCGCAGCGCACGGTGCATGCGGTCGAGCGCCACCGGGAACGTCTGCCCCGAGGCCGTGATCTTCACCACCAGCGAGTCGTAGAACGGCGTGATCGAACTGCCCGTTGTGCCCATACCCGAGTCCAGGCGGATTCCGAATCCGGCGGCGCTGCGGTAGGTGATGATCTTGCCGTAGTTCGGCGTGAAGTTGTTGGCGGGATCCTCGGTCGTCACGCGGCACTGCACGGCGAAACCGTTGCGCGGGATGTTTTCCTGCGCCGGCAGCGCAAGCTCGGGTCCGTGCAGGCGCGCGCCGGCGGCGACGAGGATCTGCGAGCGAACGAGGTCGATCCCCGTGATCTGCTCCGTCACGGTGTGCTCGACCTGGATGCGCGGGTTCATCTCGATGAAGAACCACTCACGGCGGTCCGCGTCATAGAGGAATTCCACCGTGCCCGCGTTGTTGTAGCCGATGCCCTTGGCGATCTCGACCGCGGCGTTGCAGAGGTCCGTGCGCACTTTGTCGGGCAAGTTCACCGACGGCGCGACTTCGACGACTTTCTGGTGTCGGCGCTGGATCGAGCAGTCGCGCTCGTGCAGGTGCAGCACGCCCCCGTGCGAGTCGCCGAGAATCTGCACCTCGATGTGTTTGGCTCTCGGGATGTATTTCTCGAGGAAGACCGCCGGGTTGCCGAAAGCGCGGCCTGCTTCGTTGCGCGCCTCGTCGAGCAAGGGGACGAGTTCGCTTTCCTTGCGCACCACACGCATGCCGCGTCCGCCACCGCCGAAAGCCGCTTTGATGATGAGGGGGAAGCCGATTTTTTTCGCGATCTTGATGGCCTCCGCGCGGTCTTCCACCGGATCTTCCGTGCCGGGCAGCACCGGAACGCCGAGTTTCACGGCCAGCGATCGCGCGGCCGTTTTGTCGCCCATCATTTCCAAAAGATCGGGGCGCGGGCCCACGAAGGTGATCCCCGCCTCGCCGCAGGCGCGGGCAAACTCGGCGTTTTCCGAGAGGAACCCGTAGCCCGGATGCACCATGTGCGCGCCGCGCTCGCGTGCGATGCCGACGATGCTCTCGATGTCGAGGTAAGCGCCGACTGGTCCTTTGCCGCGGCCCACGACATACGCTTCGTCGGCTTTGAAGCGGTGGATGGAAAAACGGTCCTCCTCCGCGTAGACCGCGATGGTGCGCATGCCGAGTTCGTTGGCCGCCCGGAAAACGCGGATGGCGATCTCGCTGCGGTTGGCGACGAGAAGTGTGCGCGCCGAGACGTCGATGGCCGGGGTGACGGAAGAATTTTTGGACGGCATAAAACACGAATTCTTATGCCGCGAGGCGGGGCTTGGCAACGTCGTGTGCAACTTGACCTTGAGCCGCGCGCCCCGTGAAGGCATTGCTTTGTGGTGCCAGTGCGCATGCGACGCGTTTTCCGGGCCGCCGTGGTTGCCGCGGCGGCTGCGCTGTTATTTGTCCTCGCGCTGCAGTGGAGACCTTTCGAGGTTTCCGGTCGCGTGCGCCTCGAGTCGTTCGACGGGGCGGTCTCTGTCCCCGGCGAAACAACGGTCCGGCTGGTTCCGCGCGCCACATTCCTGGCCCATGCACGGCACGAACTGGATGCCCTGCCTTCCCTGGTGGCTGCCGCGGATGAGGCGGCTGTCCGTGCAAGGGAGGAATGGTCGCGCAAAGCGCGCCGGCGCGATGATGCGGCGAAGATTTTGCGGGTTGCCGAGGGCGCGAATTCCTCCGATCTGGAGTCCTGCCGCGCGGCTTATGAGCGTTCATCGCAGGACGCGGAGGCCGCCTACGCCGCGATGGAAAAACGCGCGATGGACCGGGAGGCGCTCGAGGACACCGCATTCATCCTCGACGATTTTTCCGATAATTCGCCGGCGCAGAAGATCGACACCGACGGAAGGTTTCGCATGCGCAGTTGGGGCCCGCGCAGCGCTTTTCTCTTGCTTGTGCGCGCCACCGGAACCGGAGGTTCAGCACTCTCCTGGCTGGCTCCGGCGGACGCGACGCCGGCCGTTTTCGACAATACAAATGTGCTGACCCTCGACGCACTGCGCAAGCTGGCCTCGGAAAATACAAGAGCCGGAGCGCCTTGAGGCGACCCCGGCTGTTCGATTTGCGCGGAGCAGTGCTCAGCCGGTCACTTGGATGCGGCGCGGCTTTTTGTCCTGCGTCTCGGGAAGTCGGAGGACCAGCAAACTTCGGTTCATGGATGCCGTGACGTTGGCCGTGTCAATGGCCGGATCGAAGGCAATGGCGTCCTGTCGGCGCGCCGGGTCTGTGCGCAGGTCAGATGGCCGCGAGTTTCCGGGCCAGGGCGCTTTTGCGGCGGTTTGCCGCGTTGCGGTGGATTGTGCCCTGCTTGACTGCGCGATCGAGTTCCGAAACGTAAGCGGAGATCTGCGCCTTGGCGGAAGACTTGTCTTTGGTGCCCAGTGCCGCGCGGGACTTTTTGGAGAGGGTCTTCAGCGCGTTGAGGTTGCTGCGGTTGCGTTCGGTGCGAACCTTGGCTTGGCGGGCGCGTTTAGCGGCGGATTTGATGTTGGCCATAGGGATGTGATTGGAATTTGCCGCCCGGCAGGAACCGAGCAAACAAGGATAATTAGCGATTGTGCGTCGCAAAGTCCATCCCGGACTTGCGTTGTGCGCGCCGATCCACGGAGCTTGCAAACGCTTTTGCCCGGCAACCCCCTGCCCGTGTATCGTATGAGAAGACCTGTCAAAGGATGAACGAGCCGGAAAACACCAGCGCCGCCCCTGCGGATTTCCGAAATCCGCGGGTATTCATCAGCTATTGCACCGAGGACAAAAACGTGGCGGAGGCCGTTTGTGCGGGCCTCGAATCGAGCGGGATTCCTTGCTGGATCGCGCCGCGCGACGTGCGGCCGGGCCAGAACTGGGGCGGATCCATCGTGAAATCCATCGCTGCGGCCAAAGTCATGGTCTTGGTCTTCTCCCGCCACACAAACAATTCGCGCCATGTGATGAACGAGATCGAGCGCGCGGTGTCACACCGCGTGACGATCATTCCCTTCCGGATCGAGAAGGTGCAGCCCTCGGAGGACTTGGAGCTGTTCATCAGCAGCTGTCACTGGCTGGATGCTTTTTCCCCGCCGAGGCAATCGAGGATCACCGACTTGGTGAACGCAGTCGGCGAGGCGCTGGGGCAGCAGGCCCGTCCGCCGGAGGGCCTGGCCCACGCTGCTGCCGGGGCAGCTTCCGCTTCATCCGTCCGGTCGCGCCGCGGTGTGGTGCTCGGGCTCGCGGCGGTCGCGGCTTTTGTCTTGGCGGCAGCGATCGCATTTTTCTTTTTGCGTCCGCAACACGAAGCAAAGCCGCCCGCGGAAACGACCGCTGCGACGCCCGCTGCTTCACCGGTCGCGACCGCCGCGCCGACGGCCGCCGCACCGCCCGTCCAAACCGAGGATCTCGCCGCGAGGGCGGACGCTTGCGAGGAAGACGAGGATTTTGTCGGTGCACTCGAGGCCTACGGTGCGATGCTTGCCCGCAATCCCTCGCAGCCTCCGATCCGCATGCGCGCGGCCAACGCCATCGCGCGCCTGATGGAGGATTCGCGTGATCGCGCCGGCGATCAACGTCTGGTCGCCGCAGTGCGCGCAGTCGCCGATGCAAACGTCGCTGCCGCGCAGAATTTTCTGGGGATTCTTCTCCGCAAGACCAACCCGCAGGAAAGTTTGTCGATGTTCAAAAAGGCCGCCGAGCAGGGAATGGCCCGCGCGATGGCCGAGGCGGGCCTCATGATTTCCAACGGCGACGGCGCACCCGCCGACATGGTCGAGGCAGCGAAGTGGCTCAAGCGGTCCGCCGACGCCGGATTCCCCGAAGGTATGATGCTCTATGCCGAGTGTTTGCTGACGGGCAAGGGCACGCCGATGGACGAACGTCAAGCGGCCGAACTGTATTCAAAAGCGGCAGCCTTGGGGAATGTCGCGGCCAAGTCGCACTTGGCCAGGCTCTACCAGCATGGCGTCGGAGTGCCGGCGGCGGATCCGAAAAAAGCTTTCCAACTTTTCGAGGAGGCGTCCGCGCAGGGATTCGTCGAGGCACAAGGCCGCCTTGGAGCGATGTATATGAGCGGCGAGGCCGGGTCGAAAGATCCACAAAAGGCCGTGCAATTGTGGGAGGACGGCGCCGGCAAGGGCGATACGGTTTGCATGCTGTTCTTCGCCATTTCCCTCGAGTCGGGCGCAATCGGGCCTCCGAACAAAACCGAAGCCACGTTCTGGTATCAAAAAGCCGCGAAAGCGGGAAACCCGGACGCGCAGAATTGGTGCATACAGAACCGCGTCGATTTCTGACTTGACCGCCGGTCCGCCGCGTTCGGACGATTCCGTAAAATAATAGTATGAAAACTTCCCAAATTCTCTCCGTTGTCGTGGTCGGATCCATGTTTGCCGCCGGTTGTCAGAACATGAGCCCCGGTGAAAATGCCGCAGTCTTCGGCGGTATTGCGGGCGCGGCCACCGGCATCGCCTTGGGCGCGGCGGGTGTCGATTCCGCCATCACCATCCCCGTGACTGCGGGCGCGGCCGTTCTTGCCGGCGCGGCGGCATACGTGGTTTCCAAGCAGCAAGCCACGGCGCGCCAGCGGCAGATCGCTCTGGCCAACGCGCGCGCCGCCATGGCCAAGATGGAGGCCAAGGAGAAACGGCAGTCTTCGGGCGGTGCGTCGAAGCCGAAAGTGAAAAAACCGCAGTTCATCGCTGTGGACACGGTCGCGGCAGCTGAAAGCCCGAAAGGGACGAGTCAAGTGATGGTTTATGACACGCGCTCCGAGCAAATCGTCGGCAATAACGTTTACAATGTCGGCAAAACGCCGGGAGTCGGCTCCGTCAACCGCTACGAGACGGTGAGCGCGCAATACGTCGGCACGGGCCGCAGCCTGTAAGCGGGCGCCGGTTTCCGCGGCTGCCTGCGGCTTGCCAGACCGACAAGGTCCTCCGATCATGACGGGGTCGATGGCGGACCAAAGTTCCACGTCTCCCTGGGCTCCTGCTCCGGACCGCAATGCGTCGGTCAAATTGCCCCCGTTCCTTGCGGGCCTCACCGAACGTCTGGCCGGTGAGGTTCACGAGCGTTGGGCGCGCCAGCGCATGGCGGAAGGTTGGCGCTACGGGCCCGTGCGCGATGAGAAGCTCAAGACGACACCGAACCTTGTTGCTTATGACAATCTTCCCGAGGCGGAGAAAGATGTCGATCGCGGCACGGCGCTGACAACACTGCGCACGATCCTGGGCGAGGGGTATACGATTGTCCCCGCAGTTCCCGCCTCCGATGCCGCCTCCGGTGAAATTCAGGCCGTAGAAATGCTGCTCCGCGACGCAGGAACGCTGACTTTCGAGGCTGCGGATGCGCTGCGCCGCAGCAAGCCGGCGGAGTTTTGGGCCGCACATCCCGCGCTGCTGCTGCGCTTGGCGCGGCACGCGTCCGATGCAGGTTGGCCTCTCATGGTTTTCGACATGGCCTCGCAGGCGCTCGCCCGCCGTGAGTCCTCGGCAGGTTCCGGGCCGTGTCCCGAGGATGGACCATTGCGGTATCTGGAGGTTTTGTCCCTCGTCGAAGTCGGCGCCCTCGAGCGCGCCGCGCAGGAATTGGCGAAATTGGAGAACCTCGGCGGTGTGACCGGAGATCTTCAAGGCTTGCGCGGACGCATCGCGAAAATGCAGGGACTGCGCGCAACGCAACCGGATGAGGCGCGGGTCTGCTTCGAGCGGTCCAAAACCACCTACGAAAAAGCCTACCGTGCGGCCCGCGAAAATTTTTCGTCATGCGGCAAGCCGGAGGACGCGGAGACGGCCTACTACCTCGGCATCAACGCCGCCACGCTGGGTGCATGGGCCGGTCGCACGGAAGAGTCGAAGATTCTTGCGCGCGAAGTGCTCGACTTGTGCGATCGCGCGGAATCTTCGCGCGCCGGAAGTTCGGCCGATCCCTGGTTGGAGGCCACGCGCGGCGAGGCGCATTTGCTTTTGCACGACGGCAAAAGTGCTGGCGCCGCCTACAGTGCCGCGGCTCACGGCCTCAAAGGACAATGGCGGCCGCTCCAGTCCATGCGGCGCCAGGCGCTCGAGACCGCACGCCGCACGGGCTTTCCGGAAGCGAAGGTGGAGTCCTGGTTCCGGCTGCCGGGACTGCACGTCGCCGGCCTCGACGGGGAAGGGGATGCGCCGCCTGCCGACGGCTCGATCGTCTTTTTCTATCTCAATGACGCACGCCAGTTGGAGCGCGCGGCGCACCTTGTCCCTCGCGCTGCCGAGTTTCATCTCGGCACGGAGGAGCCGTTGGACAAATTCCGCGAACGCCTGTCTGCGGCGCAAGGCGAACTCCTCGACAAGATTCTCGCCGGCGCCGCGCGTGTGCTCGGCCAGAACGAAATCCGTGCCGCGGGGCAGGAGACCACGCCGGTGTTCACCAAACTTTTTTTCCGCGGGCTCGCGCTGTTGCGGGCGGGTGAGTTGGACCTCGTGCCGCACGGGCTGCCTTCGCCCGCGCAGTGCGGTGCGGTTCCGGGGCAATCTTTGCCTTTTCGCGCGCTGCTCTGCGCGGATGCCAAGGGTTACAGCCGGCTCGAGGCGGAACGACTCCGCATTTTCTGCCGTGACTTTCTGGGATGCGTGGCAGGCGTCGTGGATTCCTTCCGCGAGCACACGCTCACGGTGAAGACGGCGGGAGACGGTTTGTTCATGGCGTTCCGTGATGTGCCCGGTGCGATCCGTTTCGGTCTCGAGTTGCGCGATGCAACGGCAGGGATCGATTGGACGCGGCGCGGGTTTCCCGAAGATCTCGGGCTGCGCATCTCGCTCGATGCCGGACCGGTGATGGAATTCAAAGACCCCGTCACGGGGCGTGACGATGTTGCCGGTCGCCTGGTCAATCGCGCGGCGCGCATCGAACCCGTCACGCCGGTGAACCACGTTTATGCCAGCCGCACAATGGCCGCGCTGGCGCTGGCCTTGGACGTGCCGGGCGTGCGCTTCGAATACGCCGGCGAAACGGCGCTGCCGAAAGGATTCGGCACGTTCCCGCTTTATCACGTGACCCGCAAGTGACGTGGTGCCAGGGGGGAGAATCGAACTCCCGACCAAGGGCTTATGAGTCCCCTGCTCTACCGCTGAGCTACCCTGGCTTACGGCAGCGGCGGCTCCATTGCGAAGGCGGAGGAGCCGCGAAAGAAGTTCAATTTGTCCAGCGCGTTTGCAGCCGGCAAGTAAAAACCGGGCGTGCGCCGCGCTTGTGAACTGTCCGGCAGGCACGGAAACTTCGCCCATGCCGCGCGGGAAAGATTTGCTATCGGATGATGTCCGGTCTTGGGAGGGCAGGGGAAGCATGCTGCTGCTCAATCCGCGGACGCCGTCAGGACGGCGCGCAGAGATCTTGGCAGCGGATTTTCCGGATCTGCCGGACCACATTTGGCTCGCGACTTCGGGCACGGGCGGAACGTTGAAAATCGTCGCGCTTTCGCGCACCGCTCTCGAGGCCAATGCGCGCGCGGTCAATGCGCATCTGGGCGCGCTGTCGGGCGATGTTTGGATCAACCCGCTGCCGCTTTTTCATGTTGGAGGACTTGGCATTGTCGTCCGTTCCGCTTTGAGCGGCGCGAAATGGCAACAGTTCGGCCCTTGGGATCCCGAGGAGTTTGTGCGGTCCGCCTCGTCGCGACACGCAACGCTTTCCTCGCTGGTGCCGGCACAGGTCCATGATCTCGTGCAGCGGCAACAGCGCGCACCTGCGAGCTTGCGCGCTGTGGTGGTCGGCGGCGGTGCATTGGACGAGAGCTTGCGCGCGAAGGCTGCATCGCTCGGCTGGCCCGTGCTGCCGAGTTACGGACTGACCGAGGCCGCTTCGCAAGTCGCCACGGCTGATCCGGGAACAGCTGATTTCGAGTGGCTGCCTTTGCTGCCGCACGTCCAAGCGCGGGTGAGCGAGGGCGGGCTGCTCGAGTTGCGCGGCCCTTCGTTGCTCACAGGCTGGATGGTCTTCGATGATTGCGGCGCCACACGCTGGAAAGATCCCAAGAACGAAGGGTGGTTTCGGACCAGTGATCGCGTTGATTTGCGCGGACGCCAGCTAAAGATGCTTGGAAGGGCCGACGATCTTCTGAAGATCCGCGGTGAGCTGGTCGATATCTCCGCGCTCGAGCGTGCGTTGCAGGCCCGGGTTGCGGGCGGTGCGGTTTGTGTTCAGGCGGACCCGGACGAGCGCAACGGTTTCACGCTGCGCCTTGTTGCGGAGAATGCCGTCGCAGTCGGGCAAGCGAGGGCCGCCACGGACATTTTCCCGCCGTTTGCATGCCCCGTATCGGTTCAGATCGGGGAAATTCCGCGCACCGCGTCGGGCAAGATCCTGCGCGTCCGTTGACGCCGGGCATTTCAAACGGTTTTGGTCAAGAGGAGCGCACCGGGCCGCCGGCAAATGCGGCGCGCATGGCATCCGCGAGCGGTTTCGGACGGCCGGTGGATGAGTCCACCAGGACATGCACCGTGCGGATTTTGGCTGCCACCTCGTCCCGCGAGTTTGCAAATGCAACGGAGAACTCCACCGATGTGTCGCCGATTTTTTCCACGCTCGCACGCGCGGTGAATCGTTCGCCCGCACGCATGGGCAGGAAGAAATCGGCTTCTGCACGACGCAGCGGCGCGGCATGAGTTTTAGAGGCGAACCATTCTTCCCATCCGAGAGCCGACCGACGGATCATTTCCTCCACCGCCGCATGGGCCAAGGCAAGCGCGCGCGGATAAAAAACAACTCCTGCCGGATCCGCATCCTCGAACCGGACCGTGATCTCTGTGTCGTAGCGCAGCATAGCTGCCGGCTTTTGTAGCGAATCTGTTTGCGAATGTGCACGGACAAAGCGCGCAATCCGAGCTTCACAAAGAATCGGAATATCCCGTATCGATAAGCAATGAGCCGCAGCAGGCGTCCACGGACCCTCACCGAATCGCAACGCCTGCGCATTCGTCCCGCGGATCTGGGGCGAAAGGCTTTTCTCAAGAAGAGGCAAGTCGAGACGGCACCTGAGCTTGCGGTTCCGATTTCTCAGCCGCCATTGGACGCACCGAAGCGGCCGTCCGGCCCTTCCCTTCCTCCCGTCCCGCTCAATCCCCTGCTTTCATCGGAAGAATTGGCGGAGAAACTGAAACGTCTTAAGCCTGCGGACGATGTTATTCTCGAGCGCGACCGTGTTCACCGCAAAAAGCTTCGCGCGCGCAGGAAGCGCAAGATATGGCGCATCCTCCCGCTGGGAGTTCTTCCGTTTTTTTTCCTTCTCGGTTGGGGATTTGAAAAAGGCGCCTTTTCCATCGGCGCATCGCGGACCGACCAATCCTTGCGGGAGCGGAAAACCGGGGCGCTGAAGCTCATGGACGATGCCGTGAGGGCGAAGCGTGAAGAGCTATACGACAAGGCGCTTCAATTAGCGGACGGGGCTCGCGCAGCCGACCCGGACGTGCCGGGCGCCGAGCTTATCGCCGCCGAGATTGCCCTTGAGCGCAAACAGCCGCTGGCGCTGGAAAGCGCGGCGCGCGCTGCGCTGCAACGCGGCGACGATGCTGCCGGTGCAAAAGTCCTGCTCGCACTCAACACTTGGATGCTTCGTGCGCAACCCGGGAAAGTCATGGATCCCGCGGACGCCGCACGCGAGTTGCTCGAGGAAGCTTGTGCGGAGCTACCCTTCAACGGCACCGCCTATTTCTTTCTCGGGGAGCTGGACCGGATACTCGGGCGGACCTCAGCAGCGCATGCAAACTTCCTCTCTGCCTTGCACCGCTTTGGTCCTTGGACAAGTTCCTCCGCTCTCCAGAGTCGAATGCAACTGGTATCCGAGGAAGGCTTCAGCTCTGGAGCGGATCTCGCCAAATCCGAGCCTGCCAGTAGCGCTGTGTCAGTGCACTTGCCTTCGTCCGCGCCGGTGCCGTCGAATTTTCCGGACAAATTCTCTGCCAAGGATGCGGTCGAATTGGAAATGGTTCCCTCCGGCTCCGTGCCCATGCGGGCTGGAGGAAGGGAGGTCTTTGCGGGCGATTCTGCAGCCTTGAAATCTGGGGAGAGAAGATCGAAATCGCCGTAGGCTCTGCGCGCCGACTTTGGACGCCTCTCTGGCGGCAAACTTTTCCCCATGTTGCCTCTCCCGTCCCCAAAATTATTGTTTTTTTGCCCAAAAACCCGTTGACAGCGTCTTCTGAATCCATAAGTTTAATCCCGTATGAGAAAGCCTTTGTTCTCCCTAATAGCAATTTCCGCGCTGTTACTCCTGACGAATGTCGGTTCCCAGGCTCAAACCAATGCCACGACGGATCCGGTTGGGTTCGTGACTGCCACAATTGCAGCCAGTCCCAATGGTGTCAGTTGGACGACAACACCCGTTTCTCCAGCACTACTTGAAGCCTCTGCTGTGACAGGTGCCAAACTTGGCAATGTCACCGGTGTCAGTTCTAATTCAGTCACTATTGCTTCTGCTGGTTGGACTGCTAATGAGCTGGTATCAAGTTCTGCGAATGTTCTTTTTAAATCGGGTGCCTTAGAGGGGCTCATATTGCGTGTTACTTCAAACACAGATTCCACAGCGACTGTTGATACTTCCTCTGCCGACTTGACTGCGCTTGGAGCAGCCATCGGGGACTCAGTTCAACTCGTGCAAGGCGACACGCTGCTTTCGATGTTTGGGACGTCTGCGAACGGTGTCGTTGGCGGGAGTTCGGCTCAATACACTGCGGGTCAAACTGATCGCGTTAACGTTCGCGATACTACTGGCACAGTGCGGACATATTATTTTAACACTGAGGCAAATCAGTGGCGGCGATCGGGAACATCTGCAGACCAAGGCACCATTCCTATCCCTCCGCTTTCTGGAGCTTTCTACCTTCGAATTGGAACGACAGCTCTCAACATCACCACCACCGGTAATGTTCCCACAACAGCTGTGAAGTATCTCGTCCCTACCTCTGGGTTAACTTATTTCGCAAGGTTCTTCCCCACAGGTGGCACATTGAACAGTTTTGGTTTCCAAAATCTTCAGGGTTGGTCAGCGTCCGATCGAGTTTCCACCACGGACTCTACTGGCACTGTCAGATCCTACTTCTGGAACGGATCTCAATGGCGTCGTTCGGGAACTTCGGCCGATCAAGGATCTACGGTTATACCGATTGGCGGTGCGGTCTCGGTCAGCAGGTCTGGCTCCGGACCAGCGCAACTTCTGCGCGTCGATAGACCTTACAATCTTTGATTTACCATTCTCCTTACTTTACTCTTTTAGCTCATTAAACTTAATTGCCCCATGAAAACATTCAAAACCTATATATATTCCCTCTTCGCGGTCTTGCTCGCTGCTTCCCATGTGCAAGCTGTCACATCTATCAATCTTTCATTGTTCGGATCCTCAGTGACATCTGATGGTTTTACGTATAATCCCACAACAAGCACGCTTACAGGCCTTGATGCCCCCGGTGCGCTGCTCTATCCCGACCCTTGGACGTCGGTCAATCTGACCACGCTTGACAATTACACAGGCCCTAGCAGTCTCCGATTGAACCTCACCGGACTTGCCACGGCACCTACCTCCGGTGGCTTCTCAATCACGCTCGAGGGTGGATCTGGAAAATATCTTGCCACCACCTTCAACTGGAACTCGTTCAGCAGTAACTCTTCTACAGTTACCCTACCCGTTAATTTTGCTGCTGCTCCCGTCGGATTTCAATGGACTAATATAGTTGGTTGGACTTTCGATAGCGGCGGCTCAGGGAACGCAATTAATGCGACCTTCACAGAGCTTACGGCAACCGCGGTTCCTGAACCCTCGACTTACGCGCTGCTTGGCATGAGCGCTCTCGGCTTTGGTGGCTACGTGATGCGGCGCCGTCGGCGTTAAAGGGTATTATTATATTTTCATGAAGAGGGCGACTTCGGGCGCCCTTTTGGTTTGTGGGCGATTAAGTTGTTGGCGGGGTGTTGCCTGTGAAAACCGACACGAATTGGAATTTGTTTCCGTCGAAGAGTCCAAGGTCGCTGAGCTTGAGTGCGGGAATGACAAGCAGGGCGAGGAAGCTGAGCGTCATGTAAGGCGCGTGCAGGGGGCTTCCCAGTTCCCTGGCCATTTTGGTGAGTCGCGTGTAGCCCGAAGCCACGTCCTCGGCAAAGCCATCACTCATCAGGCCTGCCACCGGAAGTGGCAGTGCGTCCTGCAAACCGTCCGGGCCGACCGCGCTGATACCGCCTTGGTTGGCGATGATGAGGTTGACAGCGCGCGCGAGGTCATCGTCCGAAGCACCGACCGCGACGATGTTGTGGCAGTCATGCGCCACGCTGGAGGCAATTGCGCCGCTTTTGAGTCCGATGCCCCGAACAAATGCAACAGCCGGCGGAGCATCCTTGTAACGATTGACCACGGCAATTTTGAGCAAATCCCGCGAAGGGTCCGCCACGGCACAGCCATCGCGAATTAGTGGCGCGGCTTCACCAGCCCCGGTGATGATCTGTCCATCGATCGTTTCGATAACCCGGATGGCAGCGGGAGCAGGCGTCGCCGGGGACAGCGACGCCACATTTGAGGGAATTGCGAAGTCGGACGGGCTTTTGGGAAGGGTGTGAAACCTATTTACTCGGGGTGAGGCAGTCTTCGGAAGCAGCGATCGCCCGTCGCGCGCGACGCATTGTCCGTTGATCCAGGTCTCCATAACTTTGAATCCGATGAGGTCATGGAGGCGGATGAAGTCTGCGGGATCGCCCAGCCGCAGCAGGCCGCAGCGTAATCCGTAGTGCTCGACCGGATTCACACACGCAGCGCGAAGGACATTGAACAGCGGAACTCCGTGTGCGACAGCGCGGGCGCAGAGCTGGTTGATATGCCCCTCGATCAGGTCATCCGGGTGCTTGTCATCACTGCAGAGCATGCACGACTCCGGCGCTTCCTTGAGAATGGGGCAAAGCTCTTCGAAATTTTTGGCGGCTGACCCTTCGCGGATGAGAATTTTTTGTCCGAGCGAGAGCTTTTCACGCGCCTCGTCGATCTTGAAGCACTCGTGGTCGGTTTCGATTCCCGCAGCGACGTATTTTTTCAGGTCCTCGCCGCGCAATCCGGGCGCATGACCGTCGATACGCTTGCCGTATTTCCGCGCTATGAGGATTTTTTCAAGAACCTCCGGGTCGCGGTGAATGACGCCCGGAAAATTCATGACTTCCGACAGGTAAAGGAGCGACTTGTCGCGGCAGAGTTCCTCGACGGCTTCGGGTCCGAGGGTTGCCCCGGCTGTTTCGAAACCGGTCGCCGGAACACACGAGGGGATGCCGAAGTGGATTTTGCACGGGGTTTGCGCGGCGAGATTCTGCATGTAGCGCACGCCGTCGATCCCGAGAACGTTGGCGATTTCATGGGGATCGGAAACCGTTCCCACCGTTCCATGGGTAACCGCAATTCGGGCGAATTCCGGGGGCGTGAGCATGGAGCTTTCGATGTGCACATGTGCATCGACAAAGCCGGGGCAAAGGTAGCCGGGCTCTTCCACCGACGGATCCTCGCGGACGGCCGTGATTTTTCCGTCCGTGACTTCGATGACGCCGGGGAAAATGCGTTGGCGTTGGATATCTATGATCTGGCCGCGGTGAAACATTGAGGCAGTTGAGGGTTCAGCGTATAGCGCGCGCGGGATCAGCCAAGTGGCGGTTTTTAAAATGCACGCCCTCGGCGGCGAGGAGGCGGAGTTTCTTTTCGAGTGCAGTTCCTCCGCGCTTGCCCTGGAATCCGCCCGGGGTGAGGTCGGAGGCGATCACACGATGGCACGGGACTTCGGGGGCGAAAGGATTTGCTCTCAGCGCTTGTCCCACGGCGCGCGGCGATCGACAGCCGATGCTCCGGCCGAGAGCGGCGTAAGTGATCACTTTGCCGCGGGGAACTTTGCGAAGGGCGGCGTAGATGCGGAGGGCGAAGGGGGAGGGAAAAATTTCAGTTTTCAGTGACTCAGTCTGTGGTGGGTTTCTACGGGAGCACGCCGCAAGTCAATTGCGCGAGGCATCCTCGGGTGCGTCGGCAAGGACGCGATACATGGGACCGAGGCCCTGCATGATGCGGTGCCATGTGCCGTCATCCGCATCGGCTCTGAGCAGCTCGGGATGGGGTTTAAGCACGAGCCACGAGTTGAGCGCGATTTCTTTTTCCAGTTGGTTTTTCGACCATCCCGCGTATCCAAGGAAAACTCGCAGTTTGTCGTCCAGCCCCTCGGGGATCTCGAATTCTTCGCCCTGTGGAGGCTCGACCGGCTCGAACTTGCAAGTGGCGCGCTTGGGGTCCCACTCCAGGCTGGCCACGATCACCTGGTTGCGCTGCACCGGACCGCCTTCGAACAAGGGCACGTTGGCGATGTGCTCGAAGGATTCGTTGATTTGCAACTCGCCGGCTTTCTGTCCGAGCGGGCGGTTGAGAATGAAGCCCAGCGCGCCTTCCTCTGCACTATGGTGCGAGAGGTAAAGAATGGCGTGGCGGAAGTTCGGGTCGGCCATCATGGGATGTGCGACAAGCAAAGAGCCGGAAAGATCCACCGCTTTGGGCAGCCGCTTCATCTTGGGGTCACCGTAGAGCCTTGTTGCAGCTTCTGCAACCGTTTGCGCGGCCGTCAGGCTGAGGCCCCGCGCCGCCGCACAATTCTTGCGGCCAGCACCGCGAACGTAAAGGCAAGACAGCCGCCGGAGAACCAGTCCCCGTGCCGTGCGTAGAATGTGAGCGCCGGATCTTCCGGAACTTGCACCTCCGCAAGCATGACGCCCTCGGCAAAGCTGTCGCCTTCGGGTGTCTGCAAAGTCTGCTGCACCCTGCCGAAACGGTCGATCACGCAAGTGACCCCCGTATTCGCGCAGCGGATCATCGGGCGCCGGTTCTCGGCGCAGCGGAAAACGGCGTTGGCCAAGTGCTGGCGCGAAGCCGCGGTGCGCTTGAACCATCCGTCGTTGGTGACGTTCACGAAGCACCGGGCCCCGAGCATTGCGGCCTCGCCAGCAAGGTGAGCGACAGTGTCCTCGAAGCAGATGAGAGGTGCGAGCGCGACCGCGGGTTTTTGCAGGCGGAAAATGACAGGGCCTGCACCCGCATCGAAGTCTGCCGGCACAAGGTTGCCGACGATGATGGCGAAGAGCGGGAAGCTTTCGCGGAACGGGACGTATTCGCCGAACATCACAAGATGCGACTTGGGATAAACCTGTGGCTCCGCGTTTCCGCCGCCGAGCATCACCGCCGCGTTGTAATCCGCCTCGTGGCTGAGGATGAGTGTCCCGAACAGCAGCGCAAACGCGCCTTTTTCCGCCTGCTCTTTGACAAACTCGTTGACGATGCGGTCCTCGAAAAATCCGCGTGGCGTGGCAGCTTCCGGCCAGACCAGAAGGTCGGGGGCCATGGCAGCAGCTGCATCGGTCAATCGCGAGAGCGTCTCAAGGATGTGTTCCTCGAAGGCGGGATTCCATTTCACGTCCTGGGGTATCGACGGCTGGATCGCCGCAACGCGCAGGGCGGTGGATTTGCCTTCGGATCCGCCCAGCATGCGGAGGCCGAAGACAAACACGCCGACAATGAGCGCGAGGGTGAGGGTGAAATCGAAGTGGGCTCGTATCTTCCCTCCGCGGGCCTCCACCATGAGCCGGCGGACGGTGGCGACGGCGATTGCCGAAGCCAGCGCGCACAGAAAACCCAGGCTCGCCACCCCCGCGAACGAGGTGATCTGGATGATCGGGATGTTGCCGTGGAGGGCGACGCCGAGGGAATTCCAACCGAAGCCCGTGAAAACCCGCGCTCGCAGGTGCTCGAGCGCGACCCATGCGGCCGCAGCAGTGATTCCAGTGAGCAGGTTGCGCCACGAACTAACCCACACGGAGCGAGCGGTGTCCGCGGATTCGCGCGGTGTGGCCACCAGAAAAACGATCGCTGCCCAGAGCGCCGGGTAGATTGCGAGATAAAGGCACAGCACGAACCATCCCGGCACGCTCACCGTGGTGAGCCAGGACAAAGAACCCAGGAAAAAAACCAGCCCGGCGAGATAGCCGAGTTCCGCCTTGCGCAGGAGCGGGTGACGCTCGTGGACAGGTCCGAACCAAATCGCCGCGAGCAGTGGTGAGAGCGCGATCCAGGCGAGCCACGATTGGTCGAACGGCGCAAAACACAGGACGAGCAACGCACCCGACAGGGCGGCGGCTGCCCATGGCCAGAGATTTCGGACGATTCTCATGAAATGAATCGCAGACCTTGGCACAAAATGACGCCGACCGGCACGGCGAAAAGGCGTCTATTTCCCCCCCAGCGAGCAGACTTTGAGGATGGTCTTGAGCAGAATCTCGACGTCCAGAACAAGGGAATAGTTTTTGATGTAATACAGATCGTAGCGCAGTTTTTCCACGGCATCGTCCGCGCCGGAGCCGTAGTGGTAGTTGACCTGCGCCCAGCCGGTGATTCCGGGTTTAACCAAGTGGCGCAAGTGGTAGCTGGGGATCTTGGTCTCGTAATCCGCGACTATGCGCGACCATTCCGCACGCGGACCGATCAAGCTCATTTCGCCGCGCAGGACGTTGAATATCTGGGGCAGCTCGTCGAGCCGCAGACGCCGGAGCAGGCGACCCGCACGGGTGATGCGGGTGTCGCGGGTGCGTGTGTAAGGATCATCCTCCTCGTGCCGCACGCGCATGGTGCGGAATTTCCAGAGCTTGAAGCGGTGCTCTCCGCGTCCCACCCGCTCCTGCCGGAAAAACACCGGGAACCCGCTGTCGATGACAATCATGAGGGCGATCAGTGCCATCAGGGGAAGCGCCACCGGCAGCGCGAGCAAAGCCAAGGCATAATCCGTGGCGATCTTGGCGTAGCGGTAGGCGGAGTTCCGGGTCAGCTGGAAGTTTTGGCGTATGGCCCAAGAGTGGTCCAGCCGGTGCACCGATTCCTTGCGCCAAACCTCGCTGAAAAAGGCGTCTTCGCTGTAAACGGGGATCCGGAGAAAATGAAGCCGGGCAAGTTTTTCCAAGAGGGCCGGCGGGTAGGACTCCGGAGGGTCGGTGAGGACTATGCCCTCGAAATCCTGTGCGCGTCGCGTTGCGCCTTTGGCGTCCGGGGTTGCCTCCATCTTGGAGGCTTCCTGCAAAATGGTGCGGGGCGACACTTTGAGGCCGCGCGCTTCTTCATCCATCAAGCTGCGCACCACCCGCAGATCGAGATCGGCCAGCACGACGGGGTTGTGGAAATCCATGCGCCGGCAGTAGTCCTCGAACGTGGCCAACTCGTCCTGCGAGCCGATAGCGAGGTAGGGAACGCGCCGCGCACGTCTGGTCCAGACGGATGCCGCGAGCAAACGCAGGGCCAGCGCAGGGATCGCATATCCCACGGCCGTGTAGAGGAGCACGACACGGCTTTGCGCCGTGTAAAAGTCACCGGCCGAGAAGAACACGAAGAGCACAAAGGCTCCGACCGCCGCGCCGACGAGCACGGCGACCAGGAACTCCGCGGCAAAGTGCAGCATGCGGAACGTGCGGCGTCCCTTGTAACCCCCGATCAGCGCGACGGCGGCAAGTATGCAGGTGAAAAAGGTGCTGATCTGCAAAAGGTAAGCGGGCGACATGTCGATCGACTGGTTCACCCGCACCGCGCGGCTCAAGAAATAAGCGCCGGAAACAAGCACGATATCCGCTCCGAAAAGGCACAGGCTCGTGAACCATGGCTGCCTGGCAATGTTGCGAAGGATTGATGCCACGCCGCCGCGAGGCTCGGCGGATATCTCCAAAGCGCGTGCCGGCGGGGTGCTTTGCGGCCCAAGGGAGTTTTCCGTGACTGGGATGCTGGCAGACATTGGTGCGCTGGGACCGTGGGACAAGTCCTTCAGGATACACCGAAATCGCGATGAGTAAATAGCGCCAGCGGATAAATCCCCGCTGATTCTAGGGAGAATTTTTCCCTGAGGCGCCGGGCAGGAGGCGGGCGGCGAGGGAGTCGATCTTTTCCTGTGCCGATGTGCTTGGAGGGTATTGCCGGTGGGCATCCAGATACCATGCCAGCGCCGCCCCGTATTCGCCGCGTGCTTCGAGGTCGCGTCCGCGGTTCAGAGATTTGACGAAGTCGGACGCTCCTCCGACGGCCAGATCCGCCCTCAACTTGTTGATTTCGGTGTCCTCGGGATATTTGCGAGCCGCTTCCTCGATGCTCTCCCACGCGCCGACGGCATCGCCGCGTTGCTGGATTTCGCGTGCGCGTTGGAGGAAGCCCTCGATCTCCGTCATCTGCCCGAGAATAGTCCCGAGCTTTTCCTGGCGACCGGGATCGGTGGCCGTGGCGGCGATGAATTTCGCGCTCTGCTTGAAGATCGCGCGTTGGTCGCCCTGTGCGATCAGTTGGTCCAGCTCTTTCAGCGCCTGCTGCTGCACGTCTGTCTGCTCGAAAATTTGCCCGGATACTTCGGCAAGGGCCGGGTTGCGCGGCCAGATCTCCGCAGCCGCGCGCAATTCCGACTCCATCGCGGCGCGGTCGCCGGAGACCGCGGCGTTTTTCGCCTTGGAAAGATGCATCGCGCTCAGGGTCTTGGCTGTCTCGATCTTTGCGAGGGGCTTGCTTTCGTCGAAGTCCGCCGCCATCCCGGCCATCTCATCGACGAGTTTCTCGGCACGCGTGAGGTCGTTCACTTCCAGCGCGGCGAGGAGTTCGTTTTTCGTTTGCGTGTATTTGAGGGCCTTGCGTTTGTCCTCCCTCGAGAGAAGGCGGACGCTGGGCATGTATTCGCCGAGCGCAAACGTCTCGGCAAGACGTTCGGTTGCGCTGTTGAGTTCTCCCTGCTCGAGGAGAAATTTGTAAGCCTCGACGCCTTCGTTGATGTCCCGTATCGCTTCCGCGGCAAGACTGTCGATCTGGCTGAGGGAGCTGACGAGTTTGCTGACTGTCTGCGCTGCCGCGGCTGCACCGCCGGTGAGGCTTTCCACGCTGAAATTCTCCAGCCCGAGCCGTGCGCCGCTTGCCGCAAAGGAACCGGCGTTTCCTCCACGAACGCCGGTGTCGTTGCCGGCGCCCACGCCGGCCCCAGCCCCGTGTTCGCCCGTCCCCGCCCACGCGCCGCCTCGCATACCGCCGTCGGCACCACCGCCCGAGGCGGCAATCTGCGGATTCAGTTCGGCCGAGATCTTCGCCTGCCCCGCGTCCTTGTTGGCCGGAAGCGACTGGACCATGCGTTTGTAAACGTCGATCGAGTTGTCGCCGTCCTTGTAAATCGCGCGGTAAAACCGGCTGGCGATGATGACGTGCTCGAAGCGGCGCGTGGCGAAATACTGCATGATCAGCGCCTGCAGGTGTCCGCGCGTGTTGAGTTCCATCGTGGCCATGCGCAGTTTGTTGTTTTCGATCGTCTGCCCGACATCGGCGAGGATCCGTTTGGCGGACGCCATCTTCGCGTCGCGCTCGAACTTCAAATTCTCCTGCTGGGCGGCGATCGCCGCGGCGTCGCTCCCGCTCGGCGCCCTGAGCGACGAATCACGCGCTGCCATCTGGTTGTTCCATTCGGCGGTGGAACGTTGTTTTTCGAGGAGGACGTTTTCCCGCTTGAGCCCTTCGATGGCCTGCAAACTTGTGCGGGCGGCGTGGATTGCGTCCTGCATCGTCCGGCAGAGGTTGGCGTCGTCGCGGTAAGCCGAGGCTTTGGCCAGAAGCGCGAAAGCCTCGTCGATGTTCTTTTTGGTCGCCTTGCCGGGGGAGAGCAGCTCGAGGATCTGGTCGATTGTCTTCCGGTAAGCCACGTCCGCCGCGCTCGTGGCCGGCGGGGAGTTGAGATATTTTTCGAATCGCGCACGGAAAAAGCGGTTGTCGTTGATGTTCCAGATTTTTCCGTCGAACGATGCCACTTCGCTTCCCGGATCGAAGCCCGGAATGTCGCGCCCGATGAAGCCTTCGTTCATTTGCGGCGGCCGCGCACCGCCGGTTGCGGCCGATGAGTCGCCGATACCGTCGTCCTGTGCCGTTGCATGCCAGCAAAGAAGCAGGAGAGCCAAGGCCGGAGTGCGGATTTTCATGACTTGGTCAATTCCGTGACGTAAAGGACACCGCCTTCGCGGACCTCGACGAGGAAATGGAGGCGCTGTCCTTTCTGGATGTTGATCTCCCCGAGGGACGCGGGGACGATGACGGGTATCGGTGAGTCGGAGCCGTTCGGCTCGACCGAAAGCAGGCGTCCTTCCGCGGGCGACCAGGCAATCGAGTTCAGCACGGCGCCGGAAAGGCGGTATTTGTTTCCTCGCAGCGTGGTGGTGCCGGACTCGCTGAGATATTCGGCAACGGGGAACTCCTGCGCGGCGCGATAAGGGGCGCGCGATGATCCGAAGAAATATCCGCCGGCTGCAATGAGGACCAGCGCGGCAGCCACTCCCCCGAGCAGCCAGGTGTTCTTGGGTGCGCGTTGTGCGCGGCGTGTCATGCGTTACTTATCGATCCCAAGCGGTTCGAAGGCAACCCAGCCATGCGAGAAAAACGCCGAAAACGATATGCAGGAGCAGAACCCACAGGCAGAGCGCGGACGGCGAGAGCGTCGTGGGAAGAACAAGTTCCAGGACGTCGTAATAACGGGTCTCGCGCAGGCTTTGCAGCGCCCCGCTCCAGCTCCAGTAAGCGGCAATGAATGGGCGCAGAGCCGCGTCGAGTCCGGCGGGCAGGGCCAGCACCGCGCCCGAGAGCGGGAGCTGGAAGCCGACGAGATAAATCGAGGCGAGGGAGGCCTGGTCGGCCGACCGCGCCAAGGCCGAAATACCTAGGCACACTGCCGTAAGCGCGGCGTTGACCAGAAGAAAGAACACGAATTGGACCGCACCGTTGCCCGGGAATTGCGTGGTGGCGCGCACGAACCATGTCATCCACGAGGTCTGCACGAGCACAAGCGCGCCGAGAAAAGCCGCCTTGGACGCGATGTAGGCGATGGGATGCAGACCGGCGAAACGCTCCTTCTCGTAGATCGCCCTCTCGCCGGCGATTTCACGCGCGCTGTTGTTCGCGCCGAGCAATCCGAGAAGGATCACCTGCAGCAGGATCAATCCCGAGACGACGCTCCCGGCCTTGCTTGCGCCCTCGGCGAAGGTGCGTGCCTCGAGCAATTGCCGCACGACATTGCCGCTGAGAGCCGCGTCGAGATTCGGCACGGCGGGAAACCCGTCGAGCGCGAAAACCGCGACCACGAGGGGGAAACCGAGAACGAGTCCGAGTTGGAGCAGGACGCCGCTTTTTTCGCGGAAGAAAACTTTCCACCGTGCCGAGAGAAGTGTCACGAACTGGACCAAAGGCGACGGGATCGCCGGGGCGGAGAGTTCTGCTTCCTGCTCGTCGCTCTCCCGTTTCCCGGCATTCTTTTCCTCGAAGTGCCCGTGGTGCTTCTGCCACGAAGCATGCCATTCCGCACCCGTGCGTTGCGGCAAGCGGTCGAAAATTTCTTCGGGATCCTTCGCGCGGAAGTAGTGGGCGAGAGTGTCCGGGGCGCCGAAGTAGGCGAGGTGGCCTTCGGTCAGCACGGCGACCTTGTCGAACATTTCAATTCCGCGCAGACCGTGGGTCACGACCACCACCACGCGGTCGCCCTCCCGCGCGATGCGCCGCAGAAGCTCCAGGATCTCTCGTTCGGCGCGCGCATCGAGGCCGCTTGTGACTTCATCGCACAGCAAAAGAGGCGGTTCTCCGGCGAGTTCCATGGCGAGTGCCAGTCGCCGGCGCTGGCCGCCGGAAAGATGTTTCGAGAGGGTTGCAGCCGCGGATGCGAGCCCGGTGAGTTCCAGCAGTTCGGCTGCCCTCGTGAAGAGCGCGCTGCGTGACAGCCCCGCCACCCGAAGCTGCAGGGCAAGGATCACGTTCTCTTCCGCCGTGAGGCTCTCGCGGCTGATGGTGAACTGCGGGACGTAGCCGATTTGCGATGGCTGGAGGTCCTCGATTTCGAGGTCGTTGCCCTGCCAGTGCAGCGATCCGCCGGTGGTGCCTGCGATACCTGCCACCGCCCGCACGAGGGTTGTTTTTCCGCTGCCGCTCGGTCCGAGAAGGGCGCAAACCTCACCGCGTGCGAAGCGTGCTGTGACGGTCGTGAGCAGGACGGGTGCGTCTTCGCCGTCCCCGGCCGTCACGGTGACATCGCGCAATTCGAGCATGCGCGATGATCATCCTGTCTGCACCCCGCTTGGGCAAACCGAAAGCCGCGCCTAAGGCGATGGTGCGGGTGAAGGTCCGGGTGATTGAGTGGCGCCCGCAGCGGGAGTGTCACCCTCGGCCGCCTCGGGCGCGCCCTGCGGATTCATCACGTCTTCGGTGATGTCAGCTTCATCTACGCCCGGTTTCTTGTCTTCGGCTTGTTTCTTTTCTTCGGGCTCATCTTTCTTTTCCTCCTCGGGCTTCGGCGGTTTGTAATCCTTGAGAAGCGTGGCCAGAACGCTGCCGATGACCGGTGCCGCGTTGGCGCCGCCGGCGATGGTTTCTCCGGGATTTCCCTCGATGACTGCGGCGAACGCATACAGCGGATTGTCGGCGGGGGCGAATCCGCCGAACCACGCGGCGTTACGCCTTTTGCTCACCGGGCCCCATTGGGCCGTTCCGGTCTTTCCCGCAACCTTGACGCCCTTGACCGTGGCTGCGCGGCTTCCGGTGCCGGAGGTCGTGACTTTGACCAGGCCCTCGGTCAGATCCGCGAGGTTTTGTTCGGAAATATTCAGCTCCGCGCGAACCCGGTCCTGGTAGGCGGAGACCGGTTGGTTGTTGATGCTCTGCACTTGCTTGACCAAGCGCGTCTGGTGGAACGATCCGTCGGCGGCGATCACGCCCATGGCCTGCGCCATTTGCAGCGGTGTGATGAGAATGTCGCCCTGGCCGATGCTCATGTTGGCCACGTCCCCCTGCAGAATGCGGCGCTTGTGGACGCGCAGCATGTAATCATCGTCGGGAATGTTGCCCCTGGATTCGGAACCCAGCGGGATCCCGGTGCGCTTGCCGAGTCCCAGCGCGGTGGCCCATTCGATGATCGGTGCGGCACCGATTTTCAGACCCGCCTGGTAAAACCATGTGTTGCACGACTGTGCCAGCGCCTCGGCAAGGTTGAGCTGGCCGGAATGCCCCGACTTCCAGTTGCGAAAATAAAAATTGCCCACCTGCAGTCCGCCGGGGCACGAAAGCTCGGTCTCCGCGGTGATGAGGCCGCTCTGCAGTGCCGCCAATCCGACGAATGTCTTGAAGGTCGAACCCGGAGGATACGCCGACCGGAAGGCCCGCGGATAAAGCGGTGCCGTCGGGTCGTTGTTGAGTTTGTCGAAAACTTCGGGCCGAACGATGGGAATGAAAACGTTCGGATCGAACGAGGGGCGCGATGCCATGCCGAGGATCTCGCCGCTTCTCGGGTCGATGACCACGACCGCGCCGCGCCGCCCGGTTTTTGCCAGCGCATCCTCGCAGGCTTTTTGGACCTTGAGATCGAGCGTCGTGATGACGTTGTAGCCGGGGACAGGCTGCTGCACGATGCGCTCGTGGGTGCGCTTGCCTTCGGCGTTGAGGGTGACGTTGACCACGCCCGGCGTTCCGCGGAGTTCATCATCGAAGACCTGCTCCAGTCCCTCGCGTCCCTCGGAATCAGGAAAGATCAGGTCTTTGTTTTCGATCGGTTTGACCGAGAGAGGTGCCACACGGCCGACGTAGCCGACGATGTGCGCGGCGAGCGCGCCGAGGGGGTAGTAGCGGACGTAGGCGGGCTGTAGCACCAGCCCCGCACCGAGGCCGCGACTCACGGCGGTGATTTGCTCGGGGCCGAGATCCTCGGCGAGAATGAACGGCAGGATCCCGCGGTTCTTGTAATGCTGCAGCAATGCTTCATCGGTGACTTCGAATTTGCGCCCTAGCAGCTTTTCCGCGGTGAGAATTTGGCTGCGCGCGAAGTTGACCGCTTGCCCGTCGGTGAATTCGAGCGGCGTGGGAAAACTCAAGCCGAGGTTGTAGCTCACGCGCGATTGCGCCATGGGGGCGCCGTTGCGGTCCGTGATTTGGCCGCGCGGGGCGGGGATGTGGAGCAAATAGGTGCGGGCCTGTTTCTGCGTTTCCCATGTGGGTTGGGGGACCTCGACGACATCCGAATGCGGCGTGCCTGCCGCGCGCGAGGTCGCAGCGGCCAGCAAAATGGCAATGGTGACCACGGATGACCTCATGCGGAACAAGGCTGGCAATGAACACGCACGGAGGGCCGCTGGCAAGTCATCGGGTTGTGCCCCGCGGCTGGGTGATGTGAGGGGGCTTGAGATAAATCGGCCCGAAAGTGGCGGGATCCGCCGGCGGCAGATCGCCGGCAATCAAAGCGAGGACAGCCGCATCGGGAGAGGTCTCCGGAACATCGTCTTCTCCGGCCAGCGTTCCGATGCGGTAGAACGGGATATCGCCTTTCTTGTGCCGTTGGAGTCGAAACTCTTCGGGGGTGACCAACCGGACTTCGCCCTCCAGCCGGCGCTTGCGCACTCCGGCGAGATAAAAGCGCCCGCCGCGCGCATCTCCCGCCACCGCGTAGCGCTCATCGGACACCGGCAGAAGGCACGGCGAGGGCACAGCCACGAGATCGATGCCCAGCGCCATCTGCAGCGACCCCGCCAAGGCGCAAGCGGCGCGCAATCCGTTGTAAGAACCCGGCCCGATTCCCACGGCCACGCGGTTGCATCCCGACCACGCGGGACGAAGCTCCTGCAGTGCGGTGAAAAGCTCCGCTCCGCGCCCGCGCGGGATGTCGAATTTCCGCGATGCGGTGATTTTCCCGGCGTTTGACACCGCGATGCTGCCGACGGCCGATGACGTTTCGAGCGCGAGGATCTTCATCGGGAAATCCTGATTGTGCGACGGTCGTCGCCTTCGTGCGCGATGTGCACCCGGATTGCCCCCGGCGGAACAAGCGAGGCAAAGCGATCCGCCCATTCGATGACCACCAATCCGTGCGGCGCATCGAGTTCGTCGTGGGCTGCGGACCAGACCTCTTCGGCCGAAGCTGCACGGTAGAGATCCAAGTGGAATACCGGTCCGCGCGGGGTGGAATATTCGTGGACCAGGGCGAATGTCGGGCTGGTCGCGGGCACCTTTCCTTCCCAGCCCTCGACCAAACCCCGAACCAAATGCGTCTTCCCGGCTCCGAGTTCGCCGCTCAGGGCGACCGTGTCCCCCGCAACGAGTTCGCCGGCCAAGGCCCGACCCGCCGCGACAGTTTCGTCCGGGCTCATGGCAGCGAGTGTCTTTTCCACGTCTCTGATGCTATCACTGCGCCCGCGACCCGACCACTGCGCGCTTGCCTTTGGCCCGCGGGCTTTTGACGATGCGCGGCGCGATGGAATCCGCCCGCACGACATTCAACCGCCGGCTGGTCAGCACGCTGGTCATGTGGGCCGTGGTCCTCGGAACCGTGCTCTCCGGCTACGAGCAGATTTTTTTCATCACCATCGCGGGCATAGGGCTCCTCGGGCTCTGGGAATACTACGAGATGCTCGACCGCCGCGGTGTGCCGAACTTCAAACTCACGGCTCTCATCACCGCGGTGATTTTTCTCATCGGGAGCTTTTACACCTTCCGGTCTTACGGCCCGGACAAGTCCTACGACTTCGAAATCGCCGTGATGGTGGTGTTTTTGCTCGTGGTCTTCGGCCGCCAGATGTTCCGCCGCACGCGCGACCAGAATCCGCTCGAGACGATGGCCTACACGCTCTTCGGGCTGCTTTACATCGTGTGGCTGTTCAACTTCCTCACCAAAATCATCTACCTCGCGCCGCGCGGACCCTTGGGAGAACCGACCGGGCAGTATTACGTGCTCTATCTCCTGCTGGTGACGAAATTCAGCGACATGGGTGCGTATATCGCGGGCTCGCTCTTCGGGCGTCACAAGCTGGTGCCGCACATCAGCCCGCACAAGTCGTGGGAAGGGCTGGCCGGCGCGATCCTCTTCTCGATAGGTGCCAGCTTCGGCCTCTGGTATCTCATTCCCGCAAAACTTTCCGTCTTCACCTCGTTCGACCTCGCCATTCTTGCCGTGTTGCTCGGGGCTGCCGCGGTGATCGGGGATCTGGCCGAGTCGATTGTCAAACGCAGCACGGAAACCAAGGACTCCGGCGACCTGTTGCCCGGCATTGGCGGCGTTCTGGACCTCATCGACAGCGTCCTTTTCACCGCGCCGATAATGTTTTTCTACATGCGTCTGGTTCTCGGCCTGCCCGTCTCATGAGCGGTCGCCGGGTGGTCATTCTCGGGGCTACCGGCTCGATCGGCCGCAGCGCCTGCCGTGTGGCGCGCGAACTGGGCGGGCGCATCCGCGTCACCGGTCTCTCGGGGTTTCGCAATATCACCCAGCTTGCCGCCGAGGCGAATGCCCTGAGGCCGGACGCGCTTGCCGTTCCCGACGAGGAATCTGCCGCGCTTTTGCGCGGGCAGCTCGACTACACGCCGCGGGAAATTTTCACCGGCGAAGACGGGCTGTGCGCGCTTGCGGGGATGGCGGACGCGGACATGGTTCTCGTGGCTATCGTCGGCACCGGGGGATTGCGCCCGGCCATACGCGCCCTCGAGTCGGGCAAAGACCTTGCTTTGGCCAGCAAGGAAGTGCTCGTGGTCGCGGGTGAGATCGTCATGGCAACGGCGAAAAAGCACGGTCGTCGCATCTTGCCGGTGGACAGCGAGCACAACGCCATCTTCCAATGCCTCGAAGGCCGGGACGGCGGTGGCGTCCGCCGCCTGATCCTCACCGCATCCGGCGGGCCGTTCCGCACGTGGCCTGCGGACAGGCTGCGTGCCGTGACCCGGGAAGAGGCTCTGCGGCATCCTACATGGAGAATGGGAGAAAAGATCACGATCGATTCCGCCACGCTCTTCAACAAGGGTCTGGAGATGATCGAGGCCCGCTGGCTTTTCGGAGTCGATATACCACGCGTCGATGTTGTCATACACCCGCAGAGCGTCGTGCATTCGATGGTCGAGTTCGTGGACGGTTCGGTGCTCGCGCAGATGAGCCATTCCGACATGCGTTTCCCCATCCAATATGCGTTCACTTGGCCCGAGCGCGTGGGCGGCAGCTTGCCCCTGCTCGACTTCGCGCATCTCGGGCGTTTGGATTTCGAGGCGCCTCGCCGCGATGTTTTTCCGGCCTTGGATCTCGCGTGCCAAGCGGCAGAGCGCGGAGGCACGGCGCCGGCCGCCCTCAACGCCGCCAACGAGGTGGCCGTGGCTGAGTTTCTCGCCGGGCGCATCGCGTTCCCGCGCATCTGGGATATCGTGGCCGCCGTGCTCGATAAGTTTCCCGACGGGGCGGCGGGCGACCTTGACGCGGTGATTTCCGCCGACAGCATGGCGCGGGGGATGGCCGCGGCCGAGGCGCGCTCGTAGTCCGCGTCCTTGCCGGATCAATCGGCGGCGGCTACAAGGAAAGTCCCATGCCCACCTACGAATACCATTGCCGGAAATGCGGCAAGAACTTCGAGATCTTCCAGTCCATGAAGGACGCGCCGCTGAAGACCTGCCCGGAAGCCCAATGTCCGGAGACTCCTTGGGGCCACGGCGAGGTGAAGCGGCTTCTCGGCACGGGAGCAGGACTGATTTTCAAAGGCAGCGGTTTTTACATCACCGACTACCGCAGCGAGGGATACAAACAGGCGGCGAAGAAAGATTCGGGCGGCGGCGCGGGCGAGTCTAAGCCCGCCCCGGCCGCCAGCCCGGCGCCCGCGGCCACTCCTCCCGCGAAAAGCTCCGGGTCCTCTGGCGGCGCCGGGAAATAGTTCGCTTCCCCATGGGTCTCAGTTGCGCCAACTGCGGTTATGACAACGACCCGACGCGCGTCTATTGCCACAACTGCGGGCTCCGGCTGGAGCGGGGATCGGCGCCATTTGCGCCACCCACGGGTTTCTCTCCCCCCGGTGAGGTCGAGCAGAAGAAGCGCCGGCAGCGTGCGCGTCTCGCTTGGGGAAAATATTTTGCCGCATTTTGCCGTCTCGTCATCCTCGCGGGTCTTGCAGCCGCGGCGGTTCTGGCTTTCTTGCCGCCTGCCGATCTGCCCGCGCCGCTCGCACCCGATGATGCGTGTGCGTCGCGCATCACCTCGCTCATTGCGGATTCCGCATCAGCGGACGGAAAGAGATCCTTCGCCGTGCCTTCGAGCGAGTTGGTGACCAGCTTCGTCACGCTGGTCAAGTTCCGACCAGCATCCGGTTTGCTTCACCCCAAGCGTGTCTACGCCGTCCCGGGAGAAGGAGATGTGCGCGTCGGCATCGAGGCTTCTTTGTCGGTGGGGCCGCGCATTTACTTCGAAGGCGTTTATGCGCCCGAGGAAGACGCCGCGGGTATGCGCTTGGTGGCGCGGAGTTTCTCGATCGGCCGATTGCCGTTGCCCTCGGCGGCGGGAATGATTGCATCGCGCCAATTCTCCGGCCTGGGCGCCGCCTTGTCCGTGCCCCTCTCGCAGCTTTCGCGGGCATCGGAAGTCCGCATCACTCCCGCGACGACAACGCTGAGTTGGTCGGGCGGCAAACCGTGAGATTGCGCTCGTTCTTAGTGCCGGTTTGCGCCGTGCTCGTCAGCGCGGCATCGGCGCAGGTGGCGGCTCCGGATCTGCTCAAGCCGGAGAACCGGACCGCGAGCAACTCGAAGCAGTTCACCGTTTTCGGAGGAACACCGGGCCGCCGGTCGGACCTGGTGCGGCGTGCGGAGGAATTGAAACGCGGGACCGAGCGCGAGTTGCGCGATTCCGAGGATTGGAAGTCGCCGATCCTCATTATCCTCTCGCCCGGTGACGGATTCCGTTTGCGTCAGCCTGCCGTGGTTCTTCAAGTTTTCGATGCCGACGCGGCGGGTCGAAAGATCCAGATCGATCTTGCGCCTTCGGCGCTCGGTGACGCGGGGCTTGTGGATCAGGCGATTCTTCGCGGCCTGCTGCTCGAGCGGTCGCTTCGTCGGCAGAAGTTCGAAGCGGGCCGTTATGTTGATCCTCCCGACTGGCTGGCCGCCGCGCTTTCCGCATCGCTTGCTCCCGAATCCGCCGGAGGGTCCTCGCTCTACACCAAGATGCTCGAAGGGAAGGGGATGCCGCGTCTCGACCGTTTTCTGGGCCAGAATGCAGGCACTTTGCGCGGACGCGCGCGGGAGTTGCACGCCGCGCAGAGCCTTGCGCTCTACGAAGCGCTGAGCGGTTTGCCCGATGGGCGCCGCCGCGTGCTCGAGAACCTCCTGCTCGTGGAACCGGATCGCGATCCTTTGCAACGTTTCGCGCAAACGTGGCCCGACTTGGCCGCGGATCAGGCCAAGCTCGCGCGCCTTTGGGCCTTGTCGCTGGCTCGCCGATCTTCTGAGGCGAGGGTTGATCTGCTCGGCATCGAGGAAACGGGCGACGAACTGGACAAAATTCTTTCGCCTCTCTCCGAATCCGGGGACGGCAAGGAGCCGGCGGCGGCCATTCTCGATCTTTCGCGCAGCGAACCCGGACGGTTCCGGCTTTCCCAAGCCTCGATCGAAGCGCAAAAACTCGGCTTTCGTGCGCACACGCTCTACGCGCCGGTCGTCGAGGAATACCGGTTGCTCTTCACGAACCTCGGCAAAAAGCGTCGCGGGGGCTTCAACCGCCGCTTCGAGGAATTGGAAGAACTCCGCTTGCAGCTGGGCGAACGTGGGCGCGAGATCACCGACTTCATGAACTGGATGCAGGCCAATGACGGCGACCAGAATTCCGGCGCGATCAAGGTGACGAGCATTCCCCGCACCGAGCCTGCGGAGCGCCGCAACGACAAGATCTCGCGCTATCTCGACTCGGTCGAGGAACGGGGCTGGTAGACGTCAGGAGAAAAAGTCCCGGGCCCGCTCGAAAAATCCCTTGGTCAGCGGCGTGTTCTGCTCGCCGCAACTCGCGGCGAATTCCTCGAGTTTCCTGCGCTGTTCGGCCGAAAGTTTGCTCGGCACTTCCACGGCCACGCGGACGAGTAGTTGACCGTTGCCCGAACCGCGGAAGTGGGGCATGCCCTTGCCGCGCAGTTTGAAAATTGTGCCGCTTTGCGTGCCGGCGGGAATTTTCAGCGATGCGCGTCCGTCGAGCGTGGGCACCGCAATCTCGCCGCCCAGCGCCGCCGTGACGAAGGGCACCGGGAGTTCGCAGTAAAGGTCGTCTCCGTCGCGGGAAAAAACGGCATGCTCTCGGATATGGATGACCACGTAGAGATCGCCGCAGGGTGCGCCGCGTGATCCCGCCTCGCCGTTGCCCGAGGATCTGAGCCGGGCACCATCGTCGATGCCGGCGGGGATTTTCAATTTGATGCGCGTGGTTGTCTCGGTGCGCCCCTCGCCGCGGCACACTTTACAGGGGTGGTCGAAGGTTTCGCCTGCGCCCCCGCAACGCGGGCAAGTTTGGGCGATCTGGAAAAAACCCCGCGAGGCGACGACTTGGCCGTGCCCGCGGCATGTCGCGCATGTGTGGCGTCTGGCTCCCGGCCCCGCTCCCGATCCGCCGCAGGCCGTGCAGCGCCCGTTGCGGCGGATTTCGATTTCCTTTTCCACGCCGCGCGCGGCTTCCTCCAGCTTGATCTCCAGATCGTAGCGAAGGTCCGCACCGCGGCCTTGCGCCGCACCCCCGCCTCCTCCGCCGAAAAAGTGCTCGAAAATTCCGCCGCCGCCCGAACCGAAAACCTCGCGGAACAGATCGAAGGGATCGTGGAAGCCCGCCCCCGCTCCGGCAGGGCCTTGGAATGCCGCGTAGCCATAGCGGTCGAAAGCCGCCCGCTTGTCCGGATCGATGAGAATGTCGTAAGCCTGCGAAATTTCTTTGAAATGCTCCTCGGCTTCCGCGTTCCCCGGGTTGCGGTCGGGGTGGTATTTCATCGCCAACTTGCGGTAGGAGGTTTTGATCTCCTCGACGGCGGCACTGCGGGAAACCCCGAGGATCTCGTAAGGATCCCTGCGATGGCGCGATGACATGGCTCGGACTACTCTGCGGGACCCTTGGAGACGACCACGCTGGCCGGTCGCAGGAGCCGGTCGCGCAATTTGTATCCGCGCCGCGTTTGCCTCAAGACGTTGCCCTCGGGTGTCTTCGCGTCGGCTTCATGTCCCACGGCTTCCATGAGGTTCGGGTCGAATGCGGCCCCTTCCGTTTTGACTTCTTCGAGGCCGGATGACCCGAGAAAGTCGCGGAACTGCTTCGCGACCATGCCCAGCCCTTGCAGAATGGCATCGGCGCCCGGGGCGGAGCGCGCCGCCTCGAGGCCGAGTTCGAAGTTGTCGATCAACGGGAGCAGATCGCCGAGAAGCGAGGAGTTCGCGTAGCGTATGGCTTCCTCTTTCTCGCGCGCTGCGCGCTTGCGGTAGTTGTCGAAGTCGGCCGCCGTGCGCATGGCGAGATCGCGGAATTTCTCCGCCTCCGCCGCGGCATCGGCCGGCGCCGCCCCGTCTTTTTCTGCAGCTTCTGCAGGTGCTGCAGCCTGAACCTCCTGTTTGTGACCGGCGGGCTGGTGATTGTCTTTCTTGCTCATGTTTTGCGGATGAAAATCAGAGTTATGTCATCGTGCTGCGGCGCATCCCCGGCGAACTCCGCCAGTTCGTGCGCTATGTTGCGCACGGTCGCCACGGCTCCCTTCGGGGCGTTGGCCTGCAGGGATTGCGTCAGCCGCGCGGTCCCGAATTCCGTGTCGGCGGCGTCGAGCGCCTCGGTTGCGCCGTCGGTGTAGAGCAGGATTCCGTCGCCGGGCTCCAGCTTCACGACTTCGTCGGCTATGACCCTATCGAAGACATCACCACTGTCAACGCCCATGGCCATGCCGGGCGCGGCAAGTGCGGAAACCTCGCGCGTGGCGGCGCGGTAGACCAGCGGCGGGTCGTGTCCGGCCCGCGCGAGCGTCACGTCCCCGGAGCGCGTGTCTATGATGATGTAAAGCAGGCTGACGAACATGTCCTCCTTCACATCGGGGTAGAGTTGGCGGTTCACGCGGCGCAGGACTTCCGCCGCAGAGGCGCAGCCTTGCATGGCTCCCCTGAGAACGCTGCGGCACATACCGGTGATCAGGGCGGCCGGGATGCCCTTGCCCGAGACGTCGGCGATGGCGATGCCCCAGCGGTGTTCGTCGATGGCGAGGTAATCGAAGTAATCCCCGCTCACATGGCGCGCCGGGACGTTGCATCCCGCCAAGTCATAGCCTGCCACTCGCGGCGGCTCGCCGGGAAGCAGAACGCTCTGGATTTCCCGCGCGGTTTCCAGGTCGCTATCCAGTTTCCTCTTCTCGCCGACCTCCCGGTAAACCGCATCGCTGAACAACGCGAAAGCGGACTGCTCGGCAATGGCTTTGAACACGTCGAGTTCCTCCGCGCCGAACACCGAGGACATCGGCCCGTTGACCACCGCCAGCACACCGAGGACTTTGTCGCGGTAGGCGAGGCACGCGACGAGCGCGGAACTCGGTGCTTGGCCCTCGGTGGCCAGGCCTTGCAACTCCGCGCTGCCGAAATCGAACGCGCGCGTTCCGCCTTCTTTCCAGATTTTTCCGATCGCGCCCTCGCCCGGGTGCACCGGATGAAGGCGCAGATAGCTCTCGAGCGCCACCGGATTCACCGCGGCCTGCTCGCGGATCCGGGCCGGAAGCTGCACAAGGGGAGGACAGGCCCGGCTGACGTAGGCCGGTGCGAGAAAGGCGCCCGATTTGTCCGCGATGTAGAGCGCGCCGCCGTGGGCGTCGAGAATACGGACGGCTCCCTCGACAATGAGGCGGTATAGCTCGCGGCGTTTGGCCTGGCCACCGAAAGCTTCCCCGAGGCCGTGCAGAAAGTCGAAGACTTGGTCCTCCTCGGTGCGCAAAGCGCGCCATTCACGGCCGAGGACAAAAAGGGCGCGGCGCTGGCGGACGACGAGCCAGGCGAGCGCAGCCGACAGCGCGATGAAAATTGCAAGAAGGAGGGTCGTCATCTCGCCAGCGGGGACGGTCGGAGGTTAGTGCGCGCGGCCGACGCCCATCAAGGGCTGCTTTCTCCCCCCGGGTTTCCCTCGCGGAGATATTCCAGCACGTCCTTGAACCGCACGGCGTTTTCCGGGTTGGCAGCCATGAGATTCTCGTGGGCCTCGATGATCGCCTGTTTCTTCGCTTCGCGCGGCTGTTCCCCCTCCGCATCGTGCCACTCAGGGCTCCCGGGTTGTCCGGGATCCGTGGTCTCTACCTGCATAATGCGGTCAAGGCCGAGATTTCGCAGGACGCCCCGGTTGCGTTCGTTCGGGCGGATGATGCGAACTTTGCCTTTGTCTCCCAATCGCAGGGCGATGCCCGCGAGAGTCCCCATGAAGGTGGAATCCATCAGTTCGCAGTTTTTCAGGTCCACGATAAATTCCGTGTGGCCGCGCCGCGTCATCTCCGCCGCGAAGTCTTTCATGCCCGCGCTGTTCTGGAACGTGCCGCGGCCATCGACCTTGATCCAGACCGTCGAACCGGCGACCCCTACCTGCACTGGAGAAACTGCGCTCAAGTTGGTTCCAGTTAGCCCGCGATTCCCGGCCTAGTCAATGGCGCCGCCCCCCGCAGCGCTTTCATTTCCAAAGATACGATTGCGTGAACCCGACGATGCGTTTGTTTTCGATCAGCAGGCACCGCCATGCCGTCACCGGTCCGTCCCACTGGAAATCGTCGCCGGTGACCGCGAACGAGGTTTTCACCGTCCCCTTTGCCTGTTCGTATGACACTTCCTGCGCGCGCACCGCATTGCCGAGCTTCGCTTGGCGGTATTCGAAACGCACGGTGAGGTCTGCCGGCCGCCGCGCACGCCAGAAAAAGTCGAAGTAGGTGCCTTCGCGCTGCCGCCGTTCGTCGGCCGAGAGCGCGCCGTGGTTCACGCGCTTGCGGTCGAAGTTGATCGTTTCGTTCTCCGTCGGCTGGAAGGTCGCGGGCTGGTTGATGAAGCGCTTCATCTTGCGGAATTGGAAATCGCTGTCGAGGGCGAGGGGAAGAACGGGTGCGGACGCCAGCTCGACCGGCCGCGGCGGCGCGGCGCACGAGGCGAGGATCAGCGCCGCCAACGCGAGCGCAAAACGCGGAAACATGGCAGCATCAAAGAAGGTTTGACCGCGGATGTCAAACGGCCGCGATGCCGCAAATTGTCTTGCTTAACCGCGGGGCCGGCCGGAATGCTCGCCACGATGATGCGTCATTTTTCCATTCTTTTTGCGGTGCCCGTTTTCTGCGCGGAGGTGGACGCTTGAGCCCGTTCCGCCGTTCCCTCGACGACGCTTTGGGCGTGTTCGGTTCCCTGTCCGCGCTCGAGAAGCCGCTGGTGCGAGCGGCAGATGCTGTCCTCTCTGCCCTCACTAATGGCGGCAAACTTCTGCTCTGCGGCAATGGCGGGAGTTCGTCCGATGCGGCCCACATCGCAGCCGAGTTCGTCTGCCGGTTTTGCGGCGACCGCCGCCCTTATCCGGCGCTGGCCCTCGGGGTCGATGGCGGTCTGCTCACCGCGATCGGCAACGATTACGAGTTCACCGACGCCTTCTCGCGCCAGGTGCACGCCTTCGGCAAACCCGGCGATGTGCTGATCGCCATATCCAGCTCGGGCAAATCGCGCAATGTTCTCGCCGCGATTGAGGAGGCGCGCCGGCGCAAGCTTGTGACCATCGCACTGCTCGGTCGCGATGGCGGCTTCACCAAAGGCGCGGCCGACATCGAATTGATCGTCGAGGGTCCCAACACCGCGCGCATCCAGGAAGCGCAGAAGTTCCTTCTCCATGTGCTCTGCGAGTTGGCCGAGGAGAAGTTGCCGAAGGAATGAACCCCGCGTTGGCTTCTGCGGCCGTTTTTGTTTTCGGGCTTGTTGTCGGCTCTTTTCTCAATGCCGTCATCCACCGCCTTCCTCGCGGCATCGGGCTTTCCTTTCCCCGCCGGTCCTTCTGCCCCTCGTGCGGCCGCAGCTTGCCTTGGCACGAAAACATCCCGGTCCTCAGCTGGGTGCTGCTCCGCGGTCGCTGCTCGTCTTGCGGGGCGAAAATTTCATTCCGTTACCCGCTGGTCGAATTGCTTACAGCGGTTGTTTTTGTCCTGATCTGGCGCGGGTTCGAGCCTCCGGTGGCGGCCGCCTACATGATTTTCGCGGCCATTCTCATCGCCGGGACTTTCATCGACCTGGAGCACATGATCTTGCCCGACTCCCTGACCGTGGGTGGAGCGGTTGCCGGTGTTGTTTTGAGCATGGTCGTGCCCGGACTTCAGCCAGGAGCGCTTGAGTGGGACGAACGGCTCAGGGCGTCGATCTTCGGGGCGGCTGTCGGATTCGCCGTCCTTCTCGCCGTTGTGGAACTCGGCAAGCTGGCGTTCGGCAGGAAACGCGTGGCTTTGGAGCCGGCCGAGCCGTTCGAGATTTCCTTCAACAAAGGCGCGCCGCGGCTCGTCTTCGGGGCCGAAGAGTGGGAGCTGGAAGAATTTTTTTACCGCCCGACGGATGTTCTCGAGATTCACCTGCAAGGCGGCGAGGTTTGGCATCTCGGGGTCCGGGGCGTGAGACGGGGAGGGGCGCTCGCTGATTACGCGAGTGCTCACGGATGGAAGGGCGCGGCCGAGGCCGTGGTGGTTCCGCGCGAAGCCATGGGATTCGGCGATGTGAAATTCATGCTCACGCTCGGCGCGTTTCTCGGCTGGCCCGGCGCCCTCTTCAGCATCGGTGCCGGCTCCGTGATCGGCGCGTTTGCCGGAGTGCTCCTGCTCGCCGCCGGTCGTTTGGGGGAAGCCGGGCGCATCCCGTTCGGTCCTTATCTCGCCGCGGGTGCCCTGCTCTGGATCGCCGCCGGCCCCGATCTCGTGCGCTGGTGCTTCCTGCGCTGAAAGATCAGCCGCGCCACCGGTTGACCTTCAGGAATGTCTGCACGAAGAAAAACAGGATGACGAAAATGACGACCGACAGCGCGGCCGACCATCCGAAGCGGTAGTAAGTGAAGGCTGTCTTGTAAACATACGAGACAAGGATGTGCGTGGAGTCGGCCGGTTCGCCGCCGTTGGTGAAGAGCCACACGACGTTCAGGCTGTTGAAATTCCAGATGATCGCTATGACCGTGGCCGGAAGCATCACGGAACGCAGCAGCGGCAAAGTCAGGTTCGTGAACTGCTGCCACGGCGTCGCTCCCTCGAGCATCGCCGATTCGTAGATCGACGGAGGAACCGCCCGCAGGCCGGCGAACGCCGCGATCATGAGAAACGGGTAACCCATCCAGACATTGACGGCGATCGCCGCGGTGAAAGCGGCGAACGGGTGCGTGAGCCATTCGACCGGCGGAAGACCGAATGCCGCACCGAGGAACGAATTCACCGTGCCTTGGTGGCCATGGAACATGCCTTGCCAAGTAAGCGCCGTGATGTATTGCGGCATGGCCCACGGCAGAAGCAGCAACGCCCGCCACGCGGACCGCCCGCGCACGAAATGCTGGTTCAGAATGATGGCGAGAAAGACGCCGATCACCGCCTGGAGTCCCGTGCTCACCACGGTCCATACCACGGTGCGGCAAAAGGTGAACCAGAACCCCGGCTCGAGAAAAACCAGCGCGTATTGCCGGAGACCGACGTAGTGCCATTCGCGGATGCGGCCGTTTTCCGCGTCCGAGAACGAAAGCAGCACGTTGTAGAAAAGCGGATACACCATCGCCAGGGCGAGAAACACCAGTGCTGGTGCGAGGCACACCGAGAGAAATGCGCGTCGGCGGGCGACGGGATCCCATCCGGTGATGGAAGCCAGAGCTGCGGCCCTTGTCGCGTCGGCCGTGCGGCTCAAGGCGCTTCCTCCCCGTTGCGGTGTTCCCATCCCATCCGCGCCAGTCTGCATTATCCGTGCCTGATTTCGAGCGCCATATGACCCGGCGCGGTTTTGCCGTTGCCGCGCGAATCGCCGGACCGCAAAGTATCGCGCTCATGTCATCGGACACTTTCAACCAGCAGGTCAACCAGAAGGCGCTCGAACTCAATCTCGACCCGCGCGTTTACGGGACTTTCGCCGAGATCGGTGCCGGCCAGGAAGTCGCGCGGCGTTTCTTCTATGTCGGGGCGGCCGCCGGCACCGTGGCGAAGACCATGTCGGCTTACGACATGACTTTCAGCGATGCCATCTACGGACCGGTCGAGCGCTATGTCAGCCGCCAGCGTCTTTGGGGTATGCTCGACCACGAATTCGAGCTGTTGCGCGAGCGGCTCGACGCGAAAATCGGGGCGGAAAAAACTTTTTTTGTCTTCGCGGACACCGTGGCGGCCCGCAGTTACCACAGCCACAGCGAGTCCCACGGCTGGATGGGCATCCGCTTCCAGAGTGTTCCGCGCGGTCCGGTCAACGAGATCATCATCCACGTGCGTATGCTCGATGCGGAGAACATCGCGCAGCAGGAGGCTCTCGGGATCATGGGGGTCAACTTGATTTACGGGGCTTTCCGCCACCACCGCGAACCGGAGAAGCTCATCGCCACTCTCCTCGACGACCTGACGTCGAAGCGTATCGAGGTGGACATGATACGGTTCAGCGGTCCGGACTTCTCCGGCGTGGACAATCGCCTCATGAGCCTGCAACTCGTCGCGCAGGGTCTCGGGCGCGCAGCCATGTTCCGCCCGGATGGCGAAGTGCTCCAGCCGTCCGAGGAGCTTTACAAGCGCGCCGTCCTCGTGGAGCGCGGGAGTTTCCGTCCCGTCACGCTCGTCACGCACGAGATGCTCAGCCGCGCCTGCGAAGAGTTTGCCCCGCGCGAGAAGGAAGCCCCCCGCGGATTCCTCACGCTGGCGGAAATCACCATGCAGAATCTTCTCAGTGCGGGCGAACTCGACCCGCGCGATTTTCTCGACCGCACCGACATCCTCGGTGCCCTGGGCCAGACGGTGCTCGTTTCCAATTTCGGCGAATACTTTCGCCTCGTCGATTACATCGCCCGCTACACCAACGAGGCCATCGGCTTGGCCTTGGGTGTTCCGGCCCTGGAGGAAATTTTCCTCGAAAAATATTACATCGGACTCGAAGGGGGTATCCTCGAGGGACTCGGACGGCTTTTCAAAACCAACGTGCGTCTCTACGCCTACCCGCGGTCGGGTCCCGACGGAAAAGTCATCACGGCCGACAATCTCCGCGTCGATCCCAAGCTGCGCCACCTCTACGCCTACCTGCGCGAGAATGACTTCATTGTCCCCGTGAGCCGTTACCGCGAGGACATTCTCGGCATCAAGTCCCCGGATGTTCTGGCCAAGCTGCGGGCCGGTGACCCGGCATGGGAAAAGTGCGTTCCGCCCGAGGTGGCGCAGATTATCCGCGAGCGGCGTTTGCTCGGGTGGGCCGGCTGAAGCCGGGTGCGGCCTCAGTCGCCGTGCTCTTCGTTCTTTTTCTCCTCGTGGCTGGAGGATGGCGAGACGGCTGTTTCTGAGGGTGCGCCGTCCGCAGCGGCGCGCACTCCCGCGCCGTGGCGATAAACCAGTTCCCCTCCATAATGGCCGGTTTGAACCACGGAGTAAGCGGCCGCCAAGGCAGCCGCCGCCGTGAGCGCCGAGAGGACGATTCCCGCAACGCGTTTGTTGGCCGCGAAAGCCGCCGCCACCGCCAGCAGCGCGGCAACCACGGCGATGTTTCTCGTCAGTTCACCCCAGTCCTCATGCTCTTCGAGGACCTCTTCTCCGGCGGCCGAGATCTCGTGGAGACGTTCGGCCTCTTCCTCGCCGGTTGATGTCGCCACGACTGCTCCTGCGGCGCCGCACACGAGCAGAATGGCCACCATCAAAGGAAGATTCCAACGCCGGAGGAGCACCGCCAGCACCGCCAACCCGGCTCCGAGCAGAACGAAAGCAATGGGAAAGTGGACAACGGCCGGGTGCAGAGGATTCGGAAAAGGGACCATAATTTCTCACCTTACTGCGGCTCCCCGCCTTCGTCCAACCTTGCGCGGCGTGCGCCGGCGTTGCGGATTGATCACCGGCCGTTTTTGATGTTTGTTGACAAGTTCGTGCCTTCCCTATCTCCAACATGAAGAAACTCCTGGTCACCGGTTCCTCAGGCCTCATTGGTTCCGAGGTGTGCCTTCACTTCGCCGGTCTCGGTTGGGAGATCCACGGCGTGGACAACAACCAGCGTGCGGTCTTCTTCGGTCCGCAGGGGGACACGCGCTGGAACCAGGAACGCCTGGCCAAGCTCATCGCGAACTTCCATCATCACGAACTCGACATCCGGAACCGCGCCGGCGTGCTCGAACTTTTGGCGCTGGTGGCACCCGATGCCATCGTTCATACGGCCGCGCAACCCAGCCACGACAGGGCCGCCGCCATCCCATTCGACGATTTCGACACCAATGCGGTCGGCACGCTCAATCTCCTCGAAGCCGTGCGCCGGGCCTGCCCGACCTCGCCGTTCGTCCACATGTCCACCAACAAGGTTTACGGCGACCGGCCGAACACGATCAAACTCCGCGAACTGGATACACGGTGGGATTACGACGATCCCGCCTACGCCGACGGCATTGCCGAGGATTTTTCCATCGACCAGTCCAAGCATTCGCTCTTCGGAGCGTCGAAAGTCGCCGCCGACATTCTCGTCCAGGAATACGGGCGCTACTTCGGCATCCCCGGCTGTTGTCTGCGCGGCGGTTGCCTCACCGGACCGAATCACTCCGGTGTCGAGTTGCACGGATTCCTCAGCTACCTCGTGAAATGCAATCTCGAGGGCAGGGAATACAAAGTTTACGGCTACAAGGGAAAACAGGTGCGCGACAACATCCACAGCCACGACGTGGCCCGCTTCATCGAGGAATTTCTCAAGGCTCCCCGGGTGGCCGAGGTTTACAACATCGGCGGCGGCCGCGACAACTCGTGCTCCATCCTCGAGGCGTTTGCCATGACGGAAAAATTCACCGGCAAAAAGCAGGCCTATACTTATATCGACGAAAACCGCATCGGCGACCACATCTGCTACATCAGCAACCTTGCCAAGATGCGCCGGCATTACCCCGCGTGGGATATCACCGTCTCGCTGGAGGAAACCGTGAGGCAGATCGTCGAGGCTTGGCGGCAACGCGCGGCCTGAGCCCCCGCACCCGCGCACCGGCCCTATGCCGATCGAAGTCGATGTCCTGATTGTCGGCGCCGGATTTTCCGGGCTGACCATCGCCGAGCGGCTCGCCACAACCCGCGGCAAGATGTGTCTCGTGGTGGAAAAGCGCGGACATCTCGGCGGCAATGCCTACGACAAGTATGACGAGGCGGGCGTGCTCATCCACGCCTACGGTCCGCATTACTTCCGGACGAACGCGCCGCGTATCGTCGAATATCTCGGGCAATTCACCGGCTGGCATCCGGTCGATTACAAAATCCTGTCTTTCGACGACGGCCGATACTGGAACTTTCCGATCAACCTCAACACTTTCGAGCAGTTTCTCGGGCGTTCGTCCACCTCGCAGGAGATGGAAGCCTGGCTCGCGGCTCACCGCGTGCCGATCGAAAACCCGTCCAATTCGGAAGAAGTGATCGTCAGCCAGGTCGGTCGCGAGCTTTACGCGAAATTTTTCGAGGGCTACACGCTCAAGCAATGGAGACGGCACCCGCGGGATCTTGATGCTTCCGTCTGCGGGCGCATTCCGGTTCGCACCAACCGCGACGACCGCTACCTGCGCGAGGATTTCCAGGCCTTGCCCAAAGACGGCTATACGAAAATGTTCGAGCGCATGGCGGTTGCGTGCGCCGACAAGGTCCAGATCCTCCTCGGCACGGACTTCCGTGACATCTTGCCGCAGGTCGCGTTCAAGCACCTCGTTTACACCGGACCGATCGACGAATATTTCGACTTTTGCTTCGGCCCTTTGCCTTACCGTTCCTTGCGGTTCGAGTCGGAGTCTTTCACGCCCGACCGGCTCAAAGACCGCGAGGCCATAGCGGGCAAGCCGGGATTCTGGCAGCCGGCGATGCAAGTGAACTATCCCAACAGCGAGGACTTCACGCGCATCGTGGAAATCAAACACGCCACCGGGCAGCAGTGTCCGAATACCACGATCGTCCGCGAGTATCCGGAGGACTACGGTCCGGGCAAAGAGGCCTACTATCCCGTCCCCGCGCCCGATTCGGCGGCTTTGTATCGGAAATACAAGGAGTTGGCCGACTGCGGTCACTCTCCGCTCGGTCTGCGGCACGCCAAGACATCCGTGTCTTTCATCGGGCGGCTGGCGACTTACCGCTACTACAACATGGACCAGGTTGTCGGCATGGCGCTGGCCGAAGCCCGCCGGCTCGAAAGCGTGATCTGATGGCACGCGCGCAGACTCGCGCCGACGTGCACGGTTGCATTAAGATGCATCCATGAATAAACGCGTGCTCGCCCTGCTCGCCGACGGCGTGGAAGAGCTGGAACTTGTGGCGCCTGTGGATGTGCTCCGCCGCGCAGGCGCGGAAGTTGTCATGGCCGTTGTCGGCGACGGGATCCATGTCACCGGACGCAACGGCATCGTGTTGCACGGGGACGCGCGGCTGACCGATGTCGATGCGAAGAGCTTCGACCTGCTTTTGATTCCGGGTGGTGCTGCGGTTGCCGCTTTGCGGCAAGACGGCACGGCAGCCCAGCTGGCGAAAAACTTCGTCGCCGAGGGCAAGGCTGTTGCCGCGATCTGTGCCGGTCCTCTCGTGCTCGAGGACGCCGGTCTGCTCGAGGGCAAGCGCTTCACCGCCCATTTTTCGGCGGCCAACGAACTGCCCGGCGCGCAGGTCGGCGAGCGGGTCGTCGAAGACGGTCTCGTCATCACGTCGCGCGGGGCGGGAACTGCGCTCGAGTTCGGTTTGGCATTGGTGGACCGGCTTTTCGGCGAGGCGAGGGAGGAGGAGATTGCCCGCGCGATCATGAGCTGATTGGGGTTCGACTTTTGAGCTGATGCGGGTAAACTCGCGTATTCTATTGGTTCAAATTCGGCCGCTTATGATCAAAACGATTCTATTCCCCCTCGGTGCCTTGGTTCTCGCCGCGCTCTCCGGTTGTGCGACCGCCGACGAGGCGGAAGCAGCCGTGACAAACAAACTGGAGGAGGGCCTGTCCGGGCGCGGACGCCTCGTCTCCCCCGATCCGATGGGCGACCGCTTCGGGTCCTACTACGATTGAGGTCCAGCGGACGCACCCGGATGTCTTCTGCAAATTCCAAAATCGCGATCCTCGACTTCGGTTCGCAATACACGCAAGTGATTGCCCGCCGCGTGCGCGAGTGCCGCGTTTATTCCGAGATTTTTCCGCACACGGTTTCCGCCGCCGAACTCAAGCGCAGCGGGGCGCGCGGCATCATCTTTTCCGGTGGACCGGCCAGCGTTTATGCCAAGAACGCGCCTCGTGTGGACCGTGCCGTTTACAACCTCGGGCTTCCCATCCTCGGCATCTGCTACGGCATGCAGTTGCTTTCACGCGATCTCGGCGGCGCGGTGGAGCCGTCCACCGAGAGGGAGTTCGGCCCGGGCAGGCTGACCATCAACCGCAAGGCCGGGCTGTTCGCCGGTCTGCCCAAGGTCATGGATGTGTGGAACAGCCACGGCGACAAAGTGACGAAGCTTCCCCGCGGTTTCGTCGTGGCCGGCACGACTGAAAATTCCAAGGCTGCCGCCATCGCCGACGAGAAGCGCAAGTTTTACGGCCTGCAATTCCACCCCGAGGTTTCGCACACGCCGCGTGGCGTCGAGGTGATCGAGAATTTCGTCCTCGGTGTCTGCGGCTGCGCACCTGATTGGACGACGGGGTCCTTCATCGAGCGTGCGTGCGCGGATATTTGCGAGCAGGTCGGGGAGGACCGCGTGGTCCTCGGGCTCAGCGGTGGCGTCGATTCTTCCGTGGCGGCCGCCTTGCTGCACAAGGCCATCGGCGAGCAGTTGACCTGCATCTTCGTGGACAACGGCCTCCTCCGCGGCGGGGAGCGCGAGTGGGTGCGGGAAATTTTCGGGCGCCATTTCCACATCGATTTGCGGATCATTGACGCATCGGCACGGTTCCTCGGGAAGCTGCGCAAAGTCACCGACCCCGAGCGCAAGCGCAAGATCATCGGCACCGAGTTCGTGCGCGTGTTCGAGCAGGCAGCGGGCTCCCTGGCTGCCAAGCGCCGCGGCCGTCCCTATCGCTACCTTGCCCAAGGCACGCTTTACCCCGACGTGATCGAAAGCGTGCCGATCGGCGGGAACCCGGCTTCGCTGATCAAGAGCCACCACAACGTCGGCGGCCTGCCGAAGCGGATGAAGTTCAAACTCGTCGAGCCCCTGCGCCAGCTATTCAAAGACGAGGTGCGCGAAGTCGGACTGCAGCTCGGGCTCCCGCGCGAAATCGTCCATCGCCACCCGTTCCCCGGTCCGGGGCTCGCGGTGCGTATCTTGGGCGAAGTCAGCCGCGCCCGCGTCCGCGTCCTGCAGGAAGCCGATGAAATCGTGCAGGCCGAAATGGTGTCATCGGGCTGGTATGACCGCGTCTGGCAAGCCTTCGCAGTGCTGCTTCCCGTGCGATCGGTGGGCGTGATGGGCGACGAGCGCACCTTCGAGAATACCGTGGCCTTGCGCGTGGTGGACAGTCGCGATGGCATGACCGCCGACTGGGTGCGCTTGCCCTACGATCTGCTGGCCCGCATCTCCGGGCGCATCATCAACGAAGTGCGCGGGGTCAATCGCGTCTGCTTCGACATCTCGAGCAAACCGCCCGCCACCATCGAGTGGGAGTGAACCTGCGCGCGGGTTCGCCGTTTTGACAAACACCGCGAATCTGCGACAACATGCCCGCCATGGTCCGCGCGATTTATCCCGGCAGCTTCGATCCCGTTACCCTCGGCCATATCGACGTGATCCAGAGGGCCTTGAAGCTCTTTGACGAGGTCATCGTCGCGGCCGCACCCAGCGAGGGAAAGAAACCGCTGTTCAATATCGAAGAACGACTCGAGCTGATCCGCTCATCCCTCCCCGGCGAACCGCGCCTCAAGGTCCAGAAACTTGACGGCCTGCTCGTGGATTTTGTCCGGGCCGAACACGCCCAAGTCGTGGTCCGCGGATTGCGTGCGGTGTCCGACTTCGAGTTCGAATTCCAGATGGCCCTGATGAACCGGCGCCTTGCTCCGGCTGTGGAAACCATCTTTCTCATGCCCAAGGAGGACTACAGCTACATCAGCAGCCGCATCGTCAAGGAAGTGGCGCGCCTCGGCGGCGACGTGTCCGGTGTGGTGTCGCCGTCAGTGCAGGCTGCGCTCGGGGAAAAGTTCTCACGGCAAGGCGGGGCGTCATGATCGGTGTCCATCTGCGGCAGGTCCCGCCCGAGGGCCAACACCTCGAAGGCGAGGAAGACGCGGGGTTTCTCGACCTCTCCGCGATCGGCGCCAAGCCGGCCGGCCCCGTCGCTTACGATTTCCAAGTGGGACTCTCGGGCGGCGGCCTGTTTGCCACCGGGCGCGTGGTCGCACCCGTCCAAATGAACTGCGTCGCCTGCCTGCAGCCTTTTGTTTTCCAAGCGGTTGTGGACCCTTTCGCGGCACAGGTCGAGATCGACGGGCGCGAACTGGTCGACCTCACCCCCATGGTCCGCGAGGAGCTTTTATTGGCTTTGCCAAATCACCCCCGCTGTGATCTTATTCCCGGCCACCGTTGTCCCTATCAACAGCCGGAGACCTCCGGCCGCGGGTCGCCGCAAACCGCGGAATCTGCTTGGGACCAGTTGGATAAGCTAAAAATCAAACGCTGAGTTCTTATGCCAGTTCCCAAACGCAAAGTTTCCAAAATGCGCCTGCGCACCCGCAAGGCGGCCAACCGCTGGCGCGCCGGCAAGCTCGGCACTTGTGCCCAATGCGGTGCCAAGATCCCCTCGCATACCGCCTGTCCGTCCTGCGGATACTACAAAGGGCGCCAAGTCCTTTCGGTCGGCGCGGCCTGATCTTGTTTTTGAGCCGATGAAGGTTGCCCTCGATGCCATGGGCGGCGACCACGCCCCGCAAGCCTGCGTGGATGGCGCGGTCCTCGCCCTCCGCGAGTTTGCCAACCTCGAGAAATTATTCCTCGTCGGCGACGAGGCGCGCATCCGCGCCGAGTTGGAAAAGAACGGCTGCCGCGATCCGCGCGTGGAAATTGTCCACGCCACGCAAGTCGTCGAGATGTCGGAAAGCGCCGTCGATGGCGTGCGCCGCAAAAAAGATTCGTCCATCTCTCGCGCGGTCGACTTGGTCAAACACGGACGCGCCGACGCCGTGGTCAGTGCCGGACACACCGGCGCCGCCGTCGCCGCCACCACGATCAAACTTCGCACTCTCGAAGGTGTCGACCGCCCGGGGATCGCCGCCTTGCTCCCGACGGAGACCAACCTTTGCGTCCTCATCGACGCCGGTGCCAATACCGACGCCCGCCCCGAGCACATGTTGCAATACGCCATCATGGGAGCCGTCTTCTCCCGCTACGTTCTCGGCTACAAGGATCCCGCCATCGGTCTCATGTCCATCGGCGGCGAGGACGTCAAAGGCAGCGAATTCACCAAGGACATTTTCAAACTCCTCAAAACGAGCGGACTTAACTTTCGCGGGAACATCGAGGGTCATGACCTCTTCCAAAACCCTGTCGAGGTCGTTCTTTGCGACGGCTTCACCGGAAACGTCGTCCTCAAATCCTGCGAAGCCACCGCTGAAGCGGTTTTTCACTGGCTTAAAAACGAAATCAAACGCTCCCCGCTCCGCATGGCCGGCGCCTATCTCATGCAGGGCGCTTTCCGCAAGTTGAAGAAACGCACCAACTACGAGGAATACGGCGGCAGCCCGCTGCTCGGTGTCGACGGCATCTGCATCATCGCGCACGGGTCGAGCAGCCCCAAAGCCATCAAGAACGCGATCCGTGTCGCCCTTGAATCGATCCAGACGCGGATCAACCCGCACATCGTCGAGGAACTCGCCGCATTCTACGCCCGTTGATGAGCACGAAAACACTCCGCCCCGTCGCCATCACCGGCACCGGGAAATATGTTCCCGAGAAGGTCCTCACCAACGCGGACCTGCAAAAAATCGTCGATACCAGCGACGAATGGATCACCGAGCGCACGGGGATCAAAGAGCGCCGGATTGCCGCGGACAACGAGGCCACCAGTGATCTTGCCGTTCACGCGGCGCGCGCCGCATTGGAAAACGCAGGCGTCGCCGCTGCCGACCTCGATCTCATCATCGTGGCCACGTTCACCCCGGACATGTTTTTCCCTTCGACGGCTTGCTTTGTGCAGAAAGCTCTCGGCGCCTCCAAGGCCACGTGCTTCGATGTCTCGGCCGCGTGCTCGGGGTTTCTTTACTGCCTCGACATCGCGCGCAATTACATCGCCACGGGTGCTGCGGAAAACATCCTGGTTATCGGGGCGGACAAAGTCAGCGGTGTGATCGACTGGAGTGACCGCAATACGTGCGTCTTGTTCGGTGACGGCGCCGGCGCGGCCGTGCTCCAGCCGGCCAAAGAGGGCGGGGGAGAAATTCTTTCGGTTTATTCCGGCAGCAACGGCTCGCTCGACGAGATCCTCAATGTGCCGGCCGGCGGCTCGCGCCTTCCGCTTACTGCGGCCAACGTGGACAGCAGGCTCAACACCATGAAAATGGCTGGCCGCGAGGTTTACCGTCACGCGGTCACCACGATGATGTCCGCCGCCAAGGAAGCCATCGGCCGCGCGGGTCTCACGGTCGACGACATCGAATGCTTCATCCCCCATCAGGCCAATCTCCGCATCATCGAGACCATCGCCGACAAGCTGCATGTGCCGATGGAGCGCTTTTTCGTGAATCTCACCGAATACGGCAACACGTCGGCCGCGGCCGTGGCCATCGCCCTCGACGAGGCGCAGCGCAGCGGACGCATCAAGCACGGTGACCACATCCTCATGGTGGTCTTCGGCGGCGGGTTGACGTGGGCTTCTGCCGTGGTTCGCTGGTAGCAGTTGTGCTCACCGATACCCACGCCCATCTTGATTTTCCCGAGTTCGAAGGGCAGCTCGATGCCGTGCTCGCGCGGGCATCTGAAGCCGGTGTGCAGCGTGTCATCACCATCGGTATCGACCGCGAAAGCTGCCGAAAGTCTCTCGCCATCGCGGAAAAATACGACAACGTCCACGTCGTAGTCGGTCTGCATCCTTGCTCGGTCATGGAAGCAGGCGCGATGGATTTCCTCGATGAACTTCCCGCGCTCGCACGCCACCCGAAAGTCGTTGCCATCGGAGAGACCGGCATGGATTACCACCATCTGCCGAGCCGTGCGCGGACCGTGCAAAAAGAGGAGGCGGTCTTCAACGCCTTGTTGGCGGGGACGGCGGAGGCCACCGAAGCCGAGATTGCGGATGGCGCAATGAAGTCCGCGCAGGCAGAAGCCTTCAAGGTGCAGCTCGATCTGGCCGTCGAACTCGGTCTCAACGTCGTCATCCACCAGCGCGACGCCTGGCAGGATAACCTGGAAATTCTGCGCCCCTACACCGGGAAAGTGCGAGGTGTTTTCCACTGCTTCGGCGGATCACCGGATGACGCCGCGGAGATCGCCGCTCTGGGACATCTTGTTTCCTTCACCGGCATCGTGACTTTCAAAAATGCCGCGCTTGTGCAGGAAACCGTTCGCTCCGTCACGGCAGATGGCTACATGGCGGAAACCGACTGCCCGTATCTCGCGCCCGTTCCTTTCCGGGGAAAAACGTGCGAGCCGGCGCATGTCCGCCTCACCGTCGAAAAGATTGCCGCACTGCGCGGCGAAACTTTGGAAAAAGTCGCCGCCGATACCGAACAAACCACGCGCGTTTTTTTCAAGCTGTAGCTGCGACTGAAGCCGTCTGCGGGCTCCCGAAATGCGAAAAGTGCCGCCCGGCTTGCGCCGGACGGCACTCTCACTACGCCAACAAGAAAATTTCGTTTTTCAGCAATGTGATAAGCTAAGTAATTTATAGCACACTGATACTCTCGCTTCAACATGCGTCAAGGAAATGCTCCAAGCAGGCCCAGTCGCTGCCCGGTTGGATCAGCGATCTGATCTGCCAGCTCCTGAGCCTTGCCCCGGTTGCTGCAAGGCCAAAACGCACGCTGCTTTATTTGTTGGGGGATAAAAAGGCAGGCTGGACTTGGAAATTCCGCCCCTTGTCCAGAGACCGCACCCGTGCTCGGACGAGGCCATGCTCCAGCGCGAGCGCGGCGATCCAGATGTCGTTCGATGGGATGGGCGTTCCTTTGCGGCGCAGCTATTGGTAGATCGTTGCGTAGTGGCGCGCGGTAGCATGAGGCATGCTTTTGCTGGAGCACCCCGCTGGCGGCTGGCGAAACCACACAGCATTCGATGTAGTTGCTTTCCGGCGGTTTGCGACTACGTTTGCGCCCATGGTCACCGAAACTCTTTCCATCAAGGTTTCCAAAGCCGAAAAGAACCTTCTTCGCGAATGCGCACGTCGCAGCCGCCGGTCTGCCTCGGACTTGTTGCGGCAGGCCTTGCTTTCGGTGGTTCGCTCCCCGCAGGCCGCCGGTGCATCGCTGCTCGAGCGACACGCGCACCTCTTCGATGACCTCGACCGCGGCCCGGGGGATTTATCCACCAACAAACAACGGCTTCGCGGCTACGGGCGGTGAACCAAGTTGTCTTGGCCGATACGGGTCCGTTGGTTGCGCTCTTCGACCGGGGCGACGAACACCACGATTGGGCTAAGCGCAGCTTGGGGAAAATCCGCGGACCCTTGCTGACTTCCGAGCCGGTGGTCAGCGAGGTCCTTTTCCTTCTTGGGGACATGCCGCGTTCGCGCGCGGCATTCCTCGACTTCTGGTCCGAGGGGGCGCTGAAGGTTTCATTCGATGCAGGACGGGAAAGGGCCGCTTTGATCGCGTTGCTGGAGAAATACCAAGACACCGGGATGTCCTTGGCCGATGCCACGATGGTTCGGATGAGCGAGTTGCATGCCGGCAGCGTTGTCTGGACGCTCGACGAAGATTTTCGCGTCTATCGCCGCATGGGGCGCAAGGTGATCCCGCTCCTCGACTGGCCGAGGTAGATTGCCGGTTCGATTTGCAGCGCAATGCCGCGGACGTGCGTTCGCTCATGCGCGAATACGCCGACCGCCTACTAGCTTGGCCGACGCTTGGTTGGTTCAGCTCTATGGAACTTAGCGCGCAGGCACCGCAAGATTGTGGCCATCGATTGAGGGGACTTCAGAGCCTACCGGACCCGCGAGGGAAGGCGCATCGAATGCCTCTTTGCGCCGGGCGCCTCCGGATGCACGCTTGTCACGCGCAACACTGCCGAGTTTCTCCGCGTTCCGGCTCTGGCCGTTGAAGAATGGTGAAGCCGCCAAGCGCCGCTTTCACCCGCGCCGCAGAGGCAAAATTGTTCACCCCAGCTTCGGCACGAAAGGAATGTGATCGAAGTGTTTGTCGCGCGTGTAGAGCACGAGGCCATGCTCCAGCGCGAGCGCGGCGATCCAGAGGTTGTTGGACGGCATGGGCGTTCCTTTGCGGCGCAGCTGTTGGTAGATCGTCGCGTAGTGGTGCGCGGCAGCATCGGTGCTGTGCGCGGCCCGCACGCCGGGTTGCTGGAGAAGTTCCTGTAGGAGGGAAGCTTGCTCACCGCCGCGGCGCGTCAGTCCTGCCCCGGCCCGTATTTCGGCCAGCACGACAAAAGGGATGAGCAGGGCCTCGGCATTTTCGAATTGCGCCACCACATCATCCTCACCCGCGCAGAAATCGATGAACCGGTTCGAGTCGATGAGCAGCCTCATGTCCAGTCTGCTTCCTCAACCTTGTCCATGGCTTCCAATGTGCGCGCCCAAGCTTTCCGGTCCGGAGCCTTGCGTTTGTGCAGAAGTCCGCGCAAAGAACGGTGGCGCACACCCGCCGTGTCGAGGCCTAGGCCCCGGGAAAGTGCCTGCACGGCCGCTTTGTTGAGGCTGATCTTTTCCGCCTCCGCCACCTCCCGCAAGCGGAGGTCGGTGTTCTCGGGAATATCCCGCACCGTGTATGGCACGGAATGCCTTCTATGTGCGCATGCAAAATAGCTTTTTAGTGCAGGCAAAAGGAGGATGATACCAATCCCGCTTTTTCGGGTTCCGCCCTTGGGGTAGGGGACTACACGCGGCGTGCGCCCCTTTGTGGCATCGGTATCTTGTCGATGATTTGATGGCGTCAACGGTGCCTTCGCCAGTGACCGCCCCCGAGTTGGCTGCGCTCGTCGCGACAGATTGAAGCTATTACCTCTTTCGCTTTGCGCGGTAGGTCGGTGCGGGTTCCGCCACACGGAGGAGAGGGGTAGTGGTAATGGATTGGTGAAAGTCCCGCGCCAGCCTACAGACGAATGGTGAAAGGTGCTCCATGTATTTCAGACTGAGAAGCTCGTCCAATAGCCGCGACTTTTCCCGCAATTTAAGATAGCCGTATTTCACCATCCAATCGGTCAGTTTTTCCAGCAAATCATCGCTCGGTTGACGCGTCCCGTTCTCGATTTTGGCCCAACCCGGAGCGGACACAAACCCTTGGGCTCCAAGCGCCTCTTGCGAAATCTCCAAGGACCTCCGCAGCTCCCTCAACCGTTGACTCACCAAGCTCACACGCATCCATAGCAGCATGCGGAGTAATACGTCGGGATTGAGTTTTAGGTTGCACCCATCCAAGGGTGGGCGATATTAGCAGTTTATGAACACTCCCAGAATCCTTGTCCTTTTGCGCCCTCAATATTCCTTTTGTAGGTGGGGAGTCTCGCTCTGCTGCTTCGTGGGCACGATACTGCTGGCGAGCACTTCGGTTCTTGCCGCAGCAACGACTGGAAATGATACCGCGGGCAATCTCCTTGCCAATGGGAGTTTTGAAGACTCGGTCTATATGCCAGCAAACTCCAACACTTTTAATCCTTTGATGGATGGCTGGTCAGGGAGTGGGAACTTTCAAGTCATCACCAATGGACTTAACTATCCGGATGCCTATCAAGGCGAAAAATTTCTGGTCTTTAGTGCTGGCGAGACAACTCCATCGGGTTCAATCGAGCAAACTGTAAACGTAGTTTCTGGACCTTCATACCTCTTGTCTTTCTGGCTCAGGCATGATGGCACAGACTCTAACACTCGACCGGGCACAGTCGGCATCAAAGCGGAACTGCTGCAAAATGGAAGTGTTCTCGCGGCAACGAGCGTGTATCTTGATACCGCAGCTGGTTACAATATCGGCCAGTGGTATCGATTCTCTTTGCAGGCTGCGGCCAATGGGCCTTCAATAACAGTCCGCTTTACTGACATCAGCACCCGAGGTGCCTTGAGAAAAGATATCAGTTTGGACGGGATTTCTCTTACCAATTCAGATGCTGATTCTGATGGCGATGGTTTGACCGATGCTTGGGAGCGGGGATTCGGGCGTTACCAAGTTGTGCAAGGCAGCTTCACATGGGAGCAAGCAAAGGCTGATGCTGAATCTAAAGGGGGACATTTGGCCACCGTAACCAGTGCAGATGAAAACGCATTTATCTCTGGAATGAACACGCAACTTGCGTGGTTGGGTGCTACAGACAGCTCCCAAGAGGGACTGTGGCAGTGGGTGACAGGTGAGGGTTTTAATTATAGCAATTGGTATATCGGCTATGACGGCCAAGAGCCTGACAACTACGGTGGGAATCAGCACTATTTAATTACGCACTTCAATGGCTCGGACATTTGGGGTGACGAACGCGTCGATGATCCAAATGTTGCTGCCTATATTTTCGAGTTTGGCTATCCGACCGACCCGTATAACGCCGATAGCGACGGAGACGGGTTCAACGACTCCATTGAGACGCACTACAAGACGGATCCGAATAATGCAGCGGTCACGCCGAATAATAGCCGGCCTGCGGGGCGTGTGCGAGCTTGGGGAGACAGCGCTTTCGGTGAGTGTGCCGTGCCGCCGACTCTTGAAGGCGTTATTCAAGTGGCTGCCGGAAGCAGCGACTCCATCGCTGTGAAATTAGATGGAACTATCGAGTCTTGGGGAGCCATGCTTGACCAATCTCTGCAGCATATTCCTTCATATGTGCCAGAGGGTGTGGCCAACGTCGTGCAGATTGAAAGTGGCTTCGACTATAAAGTCGCTCTCAAAGGCGATGGCACGGTTGCCGTGTGGGGGTGGTTGTGGGATGGATATAGCCACTTAGCCGCGCCTGATGCGTCTGGCCTCACTGGAGTGGTGCAGGTGTCTGCAGGTGCATCTCACTACACGGTGCTCAAAGCTGATGGCACGGTCGAATCACGCGGTTCCAATAACTGGGGAGAGTTGAACGTGCCTACGGGTCTTTCGGATGTAATCCAAGTCTCTGCTGGCGCTTATCATTCAGTCGCTTTGAAACGGGATGGCAAGGTCGTTGTCTGGGGCCAGTTTAATCATTCGTCTGTTTACCAAGTGCCAGAGAGTTTGAACGGGGTAGTTAAGGTTGCCGCCGGAGATCATTTCACGCTGGCACTCAAGTCGGACGGAACAGTAGTTGCTTGGGGTCTAAATCAGTTTGGGCAACTCAGCGTGCCGCCAAGCCTAACCGATGTTGTGGATATCAGCGCATCACTTGTTGCTGGTCATGCACTGGCTTTGAAGGCCGATGGGACTGTGGTTGCTTGGGGGGATAACTCGCTCGGCCAGGCGACCGTTCCCGAAAATCTAATCGACGTGCTCAGTTTAGCTGCCGGAGGTGGACACAGTATTGCGCTCTACACTCCAGCCATAGATACCGATGGTGATGGTATTCCCGACATTTACGAAACCACCACGGGCACGTGGGTTTCGACGACTGACACCGGCACGAATCCGAACAATCCTGACACCGACGGTGACGGTCTGAGCGATGGCGCGGAGACAGTGACGGGTGTCTATTTGTCTGCCACAGATACGGGCACGGATCCGAACAAAGCGGATTCCGACGCCGATGGCTTGGCTGATGGCATCGAGACGGCGACCTGGATTTACTTGTCACCAACAGATACGGGAACAGACCCAAATACTTGGGATACGGACTGGGATGGGCTGGCCGATAGTGCCGAAACGAACACGGGTGTTTACGTTGGTGAGGGGAATACAGGAACCAGTCCTGTAAATGAAGACACCAGCGGCGACGGCATCAAGGATGGCGAGGCCGTAGTCTGGAAATTCAATCCACTTATCGACCAGCGCTCGGTCGTGAATTTCCTCAAGCACACGTCCGAAAACAGCGCTGCTTCACGCTTCGGACTCTACACCAGTAATAGCATCGCCGATTTGAATCTCGGCGCCCTATTGCTTCAGAAGTCGGGAAACACGGTCAGCTTGCGTCTGCAGTTGCAAAGCAAGAGCAACATGACCAATGCTTGGACAAACCACAGCACTATACCCATCTTTCTCGATATGCCCGGCAATAGAGCCTTTATGCGGATTCGCGCACTTGGGCCGCAGTAATACACTCGTTTTGTTGGCGTAGTAAGGGCAGTCCGGCGCACGTCCGGCGGCCTTATACGCATCGCCCTTATGGTCGTAGTCGCTCCAGTCGTCTGCGGGTAGGCACAGGATCAGGCACGGAAAATTGACACCGCCCTATTATCGCGAGCTTAACCCTGATCAATCGTCTGCTTCCTTCGTGAATCTAATCTTCAAAGAAAGATTCGGAGCCACATGGATATTCTGCGGACAGTAAAAGTATCGCCGACTAGTATCGCCGACTTTCTCTTTTGAAGCGGTATCCTGCTTTGCCAGTGATTGAAGCATTGATTTGATGGTATGGTGGCCTGACCCTCTTGGCCTGCCCCCCTGAAAGAGGACAGTTGAAAAGTGAAGTTCTGCGCCATTAGAAGGAGCAGAACCAATGAAACGGAGTCGATTCAGCGAGGAGCAAATTATCGGGATCTTGCGAGAGGTCCAAGGAGGGGGCAACACGCGC